>JBHHXS010000152.1:0-8523 GCA_046757145.1 Phycisphaerae bacterium
ATCTGTTGCCTGCTGAGTGCCATGACCGACATCCCGCTTCGGCAGGATTTGGCGATGACCGGGGCGATCGATCAGATGGGGCACGTGCTGGCCGTCGGAGCGGTCAACGAGAAGATCGAGGGGTTCTTCGACGTATGCAGGGACATCGGATCGAGTAGCACTCAAGGCGTCATCATACCCAGGACCAACGCCGGCGACCTCATGCTGAGGGAAGACGTTGTCGAGGCTTGCGCCGCTGGAACATTCCATGTTTACGCCGTTGCGACGGTGCACGAGGCACTCGGACTGCTAACGGGTATGCCCATAGGTACCCGGGATGCGAGCGGGCGGTATTGTGGTAGCGGAACGGTGCTTGGTGAAGCCGTCGCCCGGGCACGCGAGTACTGGGTCAGAGCGGCCCGGCTTTCGCGAAGTACGCGAGGGCTGGCTCGCAAGCAGCACACAACCCGCGCGAGTGCGCGTGCGTAATGCGTGCATAGCCCGCCGACAGCTCATCCCGCGCGTCGGCGGATAATGATTGACCCCCAGCCGCGCGGTTTCGCGCTGTTCGTGTGGGCCCAAAGTCTTTGACCCCGCCCTGCACAACCGACGATCCGACGTTTATTGAACTGTAAGTATACTAGTGTAACCTACAACGGCAAATAGCCGCCCACGTGTTGGTGCGCGAATTGCCGGGCCTTCTGCGGCTGCAGCGGCCCCTCAAGGGCTCTGAGGAGCGACAGGAGGCTATGTTCCCAATACACCAGGCTCAATGGCTGGCGCCGAAAGTCCGTCTAATCGACGTCGAAGCGCCCCGCGTTGCCAAACACCACAAACCGGGACACTTCGTAATCGTGCGGGTGCGCGAGGGCGGGGAGCGCATTCCTCTGACTATCGCCCGTTCAGACGAATGCACGGGCCTGATAACCCTGGTCGTTCAAGTCGTGGGTGCCACCACGGAAGAGCTCTGCTCGCTTGAGGTGGGCGAATCGATCGCCAATGTAGTCGGACCGCTCGGCAAACCCACGGAGATCGAGCAGTTCGGTCACGCTGTGTTGGTCGGGGGCGGAGTCGGCACGGCAGTAATCTACCCCCAGGCGGAGGCACTGAAGAAGGCCGGCAACAGCGTGTCCGCCATTATCGGGGGGCGCTCCATCGAATACGTCATCTTTGAGAGAGAGCTGTCCGAGCACTGCGACGTCGTATACCCGTGCACCGACGACGGAAGCTACGGGTACCACGGCTTCGTCACGGGCAAGCTCAAGGACCTGATCGAGGCGACCAACACGCGGGTGGGCGCGGTGCTGACTGCCGGGCCCGTGCCAATGATGCGCGCTGTCGCCGACGTGACCAGGACTTATGCCATCAAAACCATCGCTTCGCTCAACCCGATTATGGTTGACGGGACGGGCATGTGTGGCGGCTGTCGTGTAACGGTCGCGGGCGAGATGAAGTTCGCGTGCGTCGACGGCCCGGAGTTCGACGCCCACGCGGTCGATTTCACGGAGCTGGCGGACCGCCTGGCAACCTACCGCGACCAGGAGAGGATCGCCTGGGACCGCCTGCACCAACAGGAGGACTGCCGCCTGCCCGGCGCACCTGCGTGCGCAGGGAGAGAGATGGAGCAGGCTGAGGCTCGACGAGGGTAGGGAACAGGCCCTGCGCGAAGATCGCAGCCGCACCGCCCGGCGTTTGAACACCGATGGCGGTGGGAGCCGGCGGGCGACGTGGATTGCTTTAGGGTGTTTCGCGGCCTTCCTTAGCGCGCGCCGCATCACCCTCCCTTGCCAAGTGGGGATAGAAGGGGGTCAAGCGATACTCATGAATGGTGCGCACCATAAAGGAAGACTCCCCAGATGAAACCCGCTGAACGGATGAAGATCCCCCGTCAGGACATGCCTGAACAGGACCCGGTTGTACGGGCAGCCAACTTCCTTGAGGTGAACAAGGGTTACTCCCCTTCCAGCGCCTGTGAAGAGGCGAAACGCTGCCTACAGTGCAAGGACGCGAAGTGCATTCGTGGTTGTCCGGTGGGCGTCAACATACCTGCCTTCGTCGACGCTGTGAGCAGCGGCGATCTCGACGCCGCAGCGGAGATCCTCTTCGCGGACAATGTGCTACCCGCGGTGACGGGCCGAGTGTGTCCTCAGGAAACTCAGTGCGAAGAGTTGTGCGTTCGCACGAAGAAGGGTTCGCCGGTCGGCCTGGGACATCTCGAACGGTTTGTCGCCGACTGGGCGCGCGAGCATCGCGAGGACTTGTTCGAGCCTCCGCGCCCCACCGGCAAAAGAGTGGCGGTGGTAGGCTCGGGACCCGGTGGGCTCACCTGCGCGGGGGAGCTCGCGCGGAAGGGACACGCAGTCACCGTTTTCGAAGCTCTCCATCGCCCCGGCGGCGTGCTGGTATACGGCATACCGGAGTTCCGCCTGCCCAACGTCATCGTCGAAGCCGAAGTGGAGACGCTGAAGCGGCGCGGTGTGGAGATAGTCACCGATGTCGTGATAGGGCAAACCTACACGATTCCGGAACTGATGAAGGAGGAGGGGTTCGACGCCGTGTTCGTGGCCAACGGGGCCGGTCTGCCGATCTTTCAGGGCATTCCGGGTGAGAACCTCAAAGGTGTGTACTCCGCCAACGAGTTCCTTACCAGGGTCAACCTGATGGGCGCATATCGCTTTGCCGAGGGCGGCAGCGATACCCCGGTCATCAAAGCAGGGGAAGTCGTCGTGGTGGGCGGAGGCAACACGGCAATGGACGCAGTGCGTACCGCACGACGTCTGGGGGCTGACCCCGCTACGCTCGTCTACCGCAGGTCTCGAGAGGAGATGCCCGCCCGCACCGAGGAGGTCAAGCACGCTGAAGAAGAGGGTGTTGTCTTCCGCATGCTCAACAATCCAGTCGCAGTGCTCGGCGATCAACACGGATGGGTCCGCGCAGTAAGATGCATAAAGATGGAGCTGGGCGAGCCGGACGATTCCGGCAGGCGGCGCCCGATCCCCATCGCAGGCAGCGAGTTCGAGATCCCTTGCCGGGTGTTCGTGGAGGCGGTCGGCACCAAGGCAAACCCGTTACTTACCCAGACCACGCCGGACCTGCAGGTAAACAAGTGGGGCAACATCATCGTCAATGACGACAATATGACAAGTATCCCAGGCGTGTTTGCCGGAGGTGACATCGTCCGGGGCGGAGCAACGGTCATCCTTGCGATGGGCGACGGTAAAGCCGGCGCCGCGTCCATCCACAACTACCTGATGAACGGCGAGACGTAGCGCTCCGTCACTCGTCAGTTGACGGGTGGGCAAGCGGCAGCCTACGCACAGGCCGGAGCAGGGATGTACACCCAAACACGTGTGCCCGTGTCGCGCAACGCCTAACACGCGACTGGCAACCTGAACCACCGTGCGCAGGCGTGCGATCCTGATAAGAGCCCGAAACGCAAGCGACACGCCAGCAAACTCTGCGCCCGCGCTCGGATGAGAGCTGCATGATTGTGTACGTTCGTGCGGAGGACTACAGCAGCGCTGGCACGGTCGACGCCAGCGGTGGAATCGGCGCCGAGGCTCTTGGACAAGTCAATCCCATAGAGACTTCCTTTACGTCTCTGCTGGTAGATGCGCAGGAGTTGACCGTTCAGCCCGGGCAATTAGAATCGTGCTGTGCAGGCCAGAAAGCACATGGCTTGCCAACCCACTTGTAGGATTGCCGGATGCAGGATTACACCGAACAGATCGTTGAACTGATCAAATCGACGTCTACCGACCTTTCCCCCGACGTAGAGTCCGCCCTTACGCGCGCGAGCGAAGAGGAGAACAAGGGGTCGGCTGCCCAAGAAGCGCTGCTGACCATCCTAAAGAACGTCAACATGTCGCGCGGAACGTCGCGACCGATGTGCCAGGACACCGGAACGCCCATCTTCTATGTGTGGTATCCGCAAGGCGTGTCTCAGCGGGCACTTAGCGCGCAGATTCGAGGGGCGGTTCACATCGCCACTGAGCGCACCTACCTGCGTCCGAACGCGGTCGAGGCGCTCTCAGGTATCAACAGCGGCAACAACACCGGGCAGGACTTCCCCACGATGCACTTCGAGGAGTGGGAGCACGATTACCTGAGAATCGGATTGATGCTCAAGGGTGGAGGCTGTGAGAACTGCGGCAGGCAGTACACCATACCCTCACTCGATTTCCAGGGTACGCGCGACCTCGATGGCGTGCGCCGGGCTGTTCTAGACGCCGCATTCAGGGCACAGGGACTCGGCTGCGCGCCGGGCATACTAGGGGTCGGAATAGGCGGCGATCGGGCATCGAGCATGATCAAAGCAAAGGAGCAACTGTTCAGGCACCTTGATGATCAAAACGAAGTCCCCCAGCTCAACAAGATGGAGAACCGGCTGCGCGACGACATCAACGCACTCGGGATAGGCCCAATGGGCTTTGGCGGCTCGACCACGGTGCTTGCGGTAAAGATGGCTCAACTGCACCGCGTGCCAGCTTCGTTTTTCGTGTCAATCTCTTACATGTGCTGGGCTGACCGGCGCAAGATCATGACCATCACCAACGGCCGAGTTATGATTGAACCGCCGTAGCAGCGCTTGCAGGGGACCCCCCACGGGCTGGCATCCCTTGGGCAAGGGTCTCCGGGCGCCCCCATGGAGATAGGTAGATGGCTACTACTGTGACCATTCCAATCTGCGAGGAGGAGATTCGCGGATTGCACGTCGGCGAGCAGGTGCTGGTCAACGGCGTCATCTTCACCGCCCGAGACGCCGCCCATATGTACATGGTCGACAACTTCATAAAGCGCGCTTGCCCCGAGTCGGAGCGGGAATTGTACGAAGTGCTCAAAGCCGGACTGAACGGGTCGGTCATCTATCACTGCGGACCGGTGGTCAAGAAGCGCAACGACGGCAAATACGCGTTTGTAGCCGCCGGGCCCACTACCAGCATACGCGAGGAGCCCTATCAGGCTGACGTGATCCAGCATTTCGGGGTAAGGGGGGTCATCGGCAAAGGCGGCATGCATGACAAGACGTTGGCAGCATGCAAGCAGTACGGCGCCGTTTACTTTCATGCCGTCGGCGGCGCTGCGACGCTTATCGCGCAATGCTGCAAGGAGGTGCTCGACGTACACAAGCTTGACTTCGGAGTGCCCGAGGCCTTCTGGAGGATTCGCGTCGAGGACCTTCCCTGCGTGGTTACCATGGACGCACACGGCAACAGCTTGCACGCCACTGTCAGAGCCGAGTCCGAGAAGAGACTGCGGCAGCTTCTCACCCAATAAGCGACTGCGTGCCCCGGATCGCCGTAAGTCGTCGCTGCATACGGTCATTTCGCCTGCCTCACGGCAGCCTCCAGGTGTTAGTCCCGCGCTCGGTTGAAGTGGAGACCGGACCTCACAGCGTCCTTACCGACCGCACGCATCGCCGCTAGAATGTCCCACGCTGTGGACATGGTGGTCGCCGACAAGCTGGTGAAGGTCTTTCCCGGGCCGGAGGGACGTGAGAAGCGGGCGGTAAATGGGCTGAGCTTCCGAGTGGGCCAGGGTGAGATTTACGGCTTATTGGGGCCCAACGGCGCAGGGAAGACGACCACACTTCGCATGCTGAGTGGGCTGATGGCCCCGACGAGCGGGACCGCGACCCTCGCTGGATTCGACGTCACCACCGCACCGACGAGCGTCAAGCGGGTTCTCGGCTTCCTCACCGCTAACACCGGCCTGTACTTGCGCCTCACCGCCAGAGAGCTACTCGTCTACTTCGGTCAGCTCCACGGCATGGAAGCGATAGAGGCCGGCTTGCGAGCGCAAGAGCTTATCGACTGGCTCAACATGGTGGACTTCGCCGATCTGCGCTGCGGGGCGCTTTCCACCGGACAGAAGCAGCGGGTGAATATCGCACGCGCGCTGGTGGCCAATCCCCCCATTCTGGTCATGGATGAGCCCACATTGGGCCTGGATGTGTTGAGCAACCGCGTCATGCTTGAGTTCATCAAACGTGAGCGCGATGAGGGCAAGGCGATCATCATTTCAACGCATTATCTCGATGAAGCCGAAACCATGTGCGACCGGATAGGCTTGCTGCATGAGGGCAGTCTGATAGCCGACGGTGATCTTAACAGCCTGCGGGCCAGCTCGGGCGAAGAACGCCTGAGCAACATTTTCCTCAAACTCGTTCACGCCGACGTTGTCCT
Source organism: Phycisphaerae bacterium (assembly GCA_046757145.1). Classification (GTDB taxonomy): domain Bacteria; phylum Planctomycetota; class Phycisphaerae; order UBA1845; family UBA1845. Next base: position 6,165 of record JBHHXS010000152.1, read on the forward strand.
CGGAGCCTCGGGAAAATGAGCTCCTATCGCCGCATACGCACCATCTACGCAAAGGAGCTGATCGACATTCTGCGCGATCGACGGACGCTCGTTGCCATGATCGTCATCCCTTTGGTGCTATACCCCCTGCTGGTGCTCGGCTCGATCCAGGTGCTCAGCTATCAGACCGACTCGCTCGAGGTCGAGGGATTCGTCATCGGGGTCGTAGGCGAGGTCCAGCAGGAGCGCGTGCTGCTGCTGATCAGGTACGGTGCAACGGCATTGGCACACCTGCGCTCCACGCTCGACCCGGAGTCGGAAGAATTGCATAACCTTCCGGAGACGCCCCTTGCCGAGCGCGTCGAAGTGGTCCAAGTCGGGTCGCGCGAGGAGCTGGTCGGCAGGATCAACGACCGGACGATACAGATCGGCGTTATCGTCACGGGAAACCGCCCTGTGCCCACTCCTGATGCACACAATGACGTCGAAATCCTAGCAGACGAGAAGGAGCTCCGCAGCGACTTCGCACAGCGACAGTTCAAGCAGATGATGCAACGCGTGACCGAGCACATAGTGGAGAATCGCAAGCGTCAGCAGGGCTTGGCGAGCGAGTTCGATAAGCCCTTCAGGCTGACTCTCACTGACTTGTCAGCACCATCCTCGATCCTCGGGCAGATTCTGCCGCTGATCCTCATTCTGATGACGATCACCGGTGCGATCTACCCGGCGATCGACCTGACGGCAGGGGAGCGCGAGCGCGGCACGTTGGAGTCCCTCATGGTGTCACCGGTGCCCGTTTTCGACCTGATCGTCGGCAAGTTCCTGGTGGTCACGACGGTGGCCATCATGGGCGCCACGCTCAACCTGGCGAGCTTCTGTGCAACGGTGTACGCCGGCGGGTTCGACAAGGTGATTGCGAGCGGCGGGGGCACGGTCTCCCTGGCCACGATGGCCTTCGTGCTCGTGTGTCTGATCCCCTTTGCGATCCTGATGTCGGCGATAATGATCGCGGTGTGCAGCTACGCCCGCACCTTTAAGGAGGCGCAAAACTACGTGACGCCCGTGATCCTGGCGGTATTCATCCCCGGCGGGATCGCGGCACTGCCCACGGCCCGACTCGAAGGAATAATGTTGGTGATCCCGGTGGGGACCATGGTGCTTCTTACGCGCGAGCTGCTCATCGGTGCTTCACTGCCGGGGTGGCACGTGCTTACCGTGCTACTGTCGACGTCGCTGTACGCCGTCGCCGCTGTGGCCGCCGCGGCCGGAGTCTTCGGCAAGGAATCAGTCGCTTTCGCCGACGCGGCATCGTGGAGGACAGTGTTTTCGCGATCCGCGCGCAAGCCTTCGGCGAGACCGTCGATTGCACTGGGCCTGACGCTCGTTGCGCTGCTGTTTCCAACCTGGTTCTTCATTCAGTCAGCGTTGTCTCCGGGCCCCGAGGAGAGCGCGGCGGATTTGCTGTACGCAAGCGGATGGCTGATGCCCCTGCTCTTCGCGGTGCTGCCCGTAGCCGTCTTGCGGTACGCCAAGATCGACATCGCCGGCAGCCTGGCTCTGCGCATGCCGCCGGCGCGGTTCATGTTGGCAGCCGCCCTCGTGGGCGTCTCCGCATGGGTACCGGCTCATGAGCTCGACGTCCTGCAAGGATGGGTCTTCGGCGTCCCGGATGTAGCTATGCAAAGTGCCGAAGCAATGGCGCAGGCGCTAATAGCCCTCCCCCCATCGAGCGTATTCGTCCTCGTCGCCCTGGTGCCCACCGTTTGCGAGGAGATTCTGTTTCGCGGATTCCTGCTATGGAGCCTAAACGGTCCGGCGCGCAAATGGACGGCGATCATCGCGTCGGCCGCTATCTTCGGCGTGTTCCATTTCTATCTGTTCCGGTTTGTGGTAACCGCGGCATTGGGTGTAGTGCTGGCGTATATCTGCTGGCAGTCGCGATCGGTCGTACCCGCGATGGTGACGCACTTCTTGCACAATAGTATCGGGGTGATCAGCGTGATCGACCCTGCTTGGCCGGCGTGGATAGGGGCGAATGACCAGGCGTGGGGGCATCTGCCTACGCCCGTGTTGATCATCGGCAGCCTACTTTTTGTGCTCGGGCTGGCGATCGCCTCGCGCGCGCCGAGTTCGCACCTCGGCCGGACGCTTCAACCGGTTGTCGGCAGTCGGAGTACATCCTAAACTAGGCACTTGTGCGTACCGGTCGGATAGCAGCCCGCAGGTGCTGGCGACGCCCTTACGTGTCTACTACAGTGCTTCGCCAGTAGTAGCACCATGAGTGAGATCCAAGCTGCAGGCTGCTCGCCTTTACGCGACGCACCAAGGATCAGCCAGCGCGACCACGTGAGGGTAGGGAGCGCCAAAAGCTGTCCGTACG
>JBHHXS010000153.1:0-8470 GCA_046757145.1 Phycisphaerae bacterium
GCGCCAAACTGTACAGGTGCTCAGAATTTGATACGATACGAGACTACTGGCTCGAGGTCAGCTCCTCGGACGGCGAATGCCCGCTCAGCAAATGGAATGGAGTAATAGAAAATGGCAAACAGAACTTGGTTAGGTGTTGACACCCCAGGTGATTGGTCCGTAGCGGCGAACTGGTCGCCCGCCGTAGTGCCGATTGATGGAGATGATGTTTTTCTCACTGGCACAAGCACGCAAGCGGTAACGGCAGGCCTGGATCAAAATTTGATTCAACTAGCCAGCCTAACTATAAGCGAAGGATATACTCAAAATATTGGCAGCAGTGGCAACAATTTAATCATTGACGCAACGACGCTTCGATACGATGGAAGGGGCGCAGAAGCATATCTTGAAGGCGATTATCCCACAGTTATTGCGGCGGGGAGCGGAGATCAGGCGGACAGCCTGCATCTCAAAGGCATAGGAACGGACATTGATGATCTTCGGATTACCGGGGGCCGCGTAAAACTTCTTGATAGCTCGACTGCTCAGAATATTTATATGGCCCATCATGGTAACATCAGTAGTGATGTCGTCTTGAATATCGGGTCTAGTTGCACGGTTACGGCGGTCTATAAGACCGGTGGCATCTTGACTAGCAATTCCGCAATTGTGACGGCATATCATTCTGCCGGAATATGGACACATAAGACGGGAGCGCTTACGACTGTTTGGTTATTCGGCGGTGTTTTATTTTGGGAAGCTTCCGCTACAGCTACGACTGTGCATGTCTTTGGCGGGACGTTTGATGCGACCAAGGACATTGCTGGTCCTCGAACAATTACAACTTTGAATGTTCATCCTGGGGGCACAGCGAAATTGCCGGTATCTGGCGTGACGGTTACAAACCAAAACAATTATGGTGGAACAATTCAGCAATTATTCTCCGAGTTATAAGGGGGGGCGAATGGCTGATCTGAATGACATAATGCTCAAGCTCGGGCAGCTTGAAGCGCAGGGACGCGGCGTCAAGCAGGAAGTGTGTGTCATACGCGATGATGTAAAAGAATTGCGGCGGGCACTCAAAGGGACGAACGACAATCCGGGGCTGTGCGTGCGCGTTGACCGACAAGAGCAGATTCACAAGCGCCAGATGTTGTTCCTGGTCCCGGCGCTGGCTGCGCTGGCTGCGCTGGTCATCCACCAACTGTGGGATATAATTACTGGGCAGTGACATGAACGGTAACGGGGCAAGATCATGGTTGCCGCACGTTGTAAGCCTGGCCGCCCTGGCGCTTGCCGGGTTTGCCCTGGCCTGGATGTTCAACGCGAATGCGAAGCTGGCGTTGTTGCAACAAGCGGTTGAGGTGATAGTATCGGATAAGGATGCAGACAAGCGGCAGGACGACACGCTTATCAAGCACTGGAAGATCGTATCATGGAGCAAGGATCGGATAAACGAGTTGCGGGCAGCACAGGGGTTGCCGCTCGCGTCATGGCCGGACCTGTAAGATAACGGGGCTGGCCGAAAGGAGATTGACATGGACTTTTTGTTTCAGTTGCTTACGATGAACTTGCTTTTGGAGTGGTGGGGCACGGCGATAGCCTGGCTGGTCGGGCTGTTCGGGGGTGCGGCTTGAAAGGAATCTGCCAAAACCTTTCGTTGCTCGCAGCGCTTTTAACGCTTCCGTGCATTACGGGCTGCTCGATCATGGACACAGGCCCCGCGATGACCCGCGACATCATGGGCGGCGTCACCGCGATCGGCACGACGCTGGCCGCGCGTCTCGACCCGCACGAGATGACGGCGGGCGCTTCCGGGTCAATCCAGAACCCCGAGTTTGTCGTCGATGGGTTTGTTGGCACCGGCGTGCACTGGTCGATGACGCTCCGCATGATCGGCGCGGATGCCCAGTTTGATGTGGACGCCGCCGGGGCCGGTTCCGCCGAGCACCAGGCAGAAGTTCTCGATCAGATCGCTGCGATCTGGCGGGATGCCGCCTTGAGCGACCAGGAGCGGCAGAGCCAAGTGTTGGCTCTGTTGGCCGCGTGGGTCGCGTCTGTCAACGAGGGCGTGCCCGATGGCGGCTAGTTGGCGACGTGTGCTGGCCGACGCCTGGCTGGCGTTCTGCCTGCTGATGACGCTTGCGGCGCTACTGTGGATCGTCTGGGCCTTCACCGGTTGCCACGTCCACGTTGCCGGCACATACTATCTCGGCCAGCCCAAGGAAGTGACTCTTCTGGAGAGCAAGCATGGGGTTTCTGAAAGGCAAGAAGACGATGATCGGGAGCGTGGCGGCGGGGCTGCTCGTGATCGCGTTCTCATTGGGTCTGATTGACGAGAAGTTGGCGGGACTCCTGGCGGGCCTCGTAACGGCGTGGACCGGCGTTGCGCTGCGCCTGGCGATCAGAGACGACAAGTAAGCCACGACAAGCAATTCAAGCTAACGCTTCAGGACAAGCTGTCGCCAGGCTTCTTCATTAAGCACGTCTAATTCCTGCAGGCTCGCGAGCCAATTGCCACTAAAGATACAAGTATCGCCGGGCTTGGGCACGCCCTGGGGCGACCAGTTCCGGGGCTCATCCCAAACGCCTTCCTTCCCCGGCCAATTTCCGAGCCATGTTTTTTCCTCGCCTTCCATCGGCTATCTCCCGTGCGCCAGCCGCTCTATCTTGTCACGTATGGCACTGTCGATCGCCTCATAGCCGCGCACACAATTCGACGGCTCCACTCTCTCCATCGCGCGCACCAACTGTCGAATCAGGTCGCGCGTCTCGCGGCGCACGCAGACGGTGACAAAGCCGCCCTTCCGCTTTGAGCGCCTTGCAAGTTGCCTGCGGAATATCTCTGCCTCGCGCGAGTCGGCGCCAAGGGCGCGCTCCGTCGCCCGTATGATCGTGCGCAGCTCATCGACGGGAATCTCATTCAGTTCCGTAACGCTACGGGTCAAAGACATTCTTGGCTTTCCTCTACGATAACAAAACAATCCGCGAATTCGCGCCAAGAAACGACGCGTTTCCCTTTTTTCATGACAAGTTTTACCGGGCCGCTGTCCGGCGATGCTTCACCACCATCTTGGTCGCCATCACTGAAGCCCCGACGCATCGCGCCATCAAGTGCCCTACGATATGCGTCCCACATGTGTTCCGGGGAACACGATCGGCGGCCAGGGCCGCATAGCAACGGATAAAGGTCGCGGTATACAACCGCCTTATAAACGTTAACCTCTTTCAGTGTGGTCTTCATCATGGCGTGTTTCCTTTGGCCCTGGCATTGGCAGCGTTGACGACCGCCAGCATGGCGGCATGTCCGATCAACGCCTCTTCCTTCGTGTGATATCGTCTACATTCTTCATTGCACGGCCCGCCGAATACCATCGTCTCGTAGAGGATCGGTGGACCATCGCCGAACTGATGGTCGATGCCGAGGAAAACGGTTGAGATCGTGCTTGCGCCGACCACATCTGAGGCGACTCGCCACCAGTTGCGACCCGACGCCTTCTGCTCCTCACACCACGTACGCCACTTTATCACGTCGGGCTGTAGCACAGGAACGTCGTTCTCTAGAATATAATAAAAGCTCATGTTGCATCCTCGCCCTCTATCGCCGCTTCCAGGATGTCCCGCGCGGAACCCGTCTCGGTGGCGCCGAGGTCGCGGGCCAGGCGCCGCTCACCCCGGCGCCGTTTGGACGGCCCTGTCGATAGACTCGATACGTACTCTCCAGCGCAGTCCTCGCACATCCGACCGACGTAGCTTCCTTGGCCGTCCGAGGCCGCCCAGCTTGGCTTCCCGGAGCCACAGGGGCAAAGGAACATCCGCGCCATTACCGCTTCAAGTTTGGCCACTTTTGCCTGTTTAATCTTCTCTAAATGCTCGCGTATCCCGAATCTGTCACTCATTATCAGACTCCCCGCTCGCGCGCCCACTCAAGCCACGCAGCTTGCATCTCCTCCCGGTGAACCCTTGGCGATTCAGCTCGGTCGTCGCAGCGCTCGAGTTCGGCGTCGCACGCCTCGGAGCAGACAACCCGCATCGGCGCATCTCCAGGTGCCGATGCGATTGGAATACCACACCAGTCACAACGTTGTCGCTTCATTGTCCTCTCCTCCGTTCTGCCCCCGCTGCTCTACCCGCCGCAAATCCACCGGCCTGGTAGCTGGCGGGAGAGGCAAAGGGCGGAGCCGCTGGACGCCGCGGATTCTGATGCGGCGCCCAGTGCGTAGATTCGTTGCGTTCCAGCCGCCGTAGATCGACTCGCCGTCGATCCGTATCTTGACGACCTGGCCGCTGACCTTAGCGCGATACTTCTCGCCGATCCGCACATCCTTCTTCTTCATGGCGCTCTCTTTGTTAGGCTAGAACATCATCGAACCGCTTTGCGTAGGCACGGAGTCGCTGGCCGGCGAGCTTGGCGGCCTTTGCGTAATCGTCGTCGCCAAGCGGCTCAAGACCTTTGGGGGCCTTGGCTGGATCACCCTCATAGACTCCCAGCACAGGCACGTTCCGGCGCCTACCGTACGGGCCCGTGTACTCGACCTCCCACTTGCTGTGCCAGCCCCGCACCGCGGGCCGGTCGCCCGCGTCCCAGGCACGCATGGCCTCAAGCTGCCCGGCGCTCGGCTCCAGCTCGCGCGGGAGCACGTGCGTCAAGCGCGATTTGCCGCGGCGACCGGTGCCCGTGTGGTGAGCTTCATCGGGTCGCATCACTTCGACCGCAGCGCGGGCGCTGACGCCATGACGCCTCGCCCAGCGGCCTACCGTGACCATGCCGCGCGCTTCGGCGTCTACCATGTTGTTTGATCTTCCCCGCTCGTGGTTGAACCCGGCCATGTTATCTATCTCCTTTCTGCTGGGGGCGACCTGCCCCGCGACCACTATAAATATAACCTAATTATAGCGCTTGTCAAGGGAAATCCAGAAAAAATATTGCACGTAAGTCTTTGTGCCCCAAGGGCTTACGTTCGCCGGGCAAGTTTTTGCCGAGATTTCACTTGACAGCCAAATCCGGGGTGGTATGTTTCGGGCATGAGCGAGAAACCGAGGCGATCGGCGCCGGTTGTGACGATCAGCCCCACGGCTTACGCAGGCTTGCAGTATCTGGCGGGCCGCGGGGCGCGGTCGCTGAAAGCGCAGATCGGCGTACTGGTAACCCAGGCGCTCGAGGCAATCCAGGTTGACCCTGATACGCTGGAGCGCGTAGATGCCGTGCCGCGGCCAATCTCGACGGGGACGGCTACCGCGCCGCCTACGGGCGATGGAGGCCAGCAAGATGCCGCCGAATGACCGCAAGCGTATTACCTGTGGCGGCTACCGTACCGCACGAGAGCTTGAGTTCTCGGCAGCCGTCGTCGTGATCTGTATCGTGGTCGGCCTTGTCGTCTGCCTGGTCGCGGCGGTAGGTCAATGCACGGGCTGAGCTAGCGGCTTCCCTGGGCCTGTGACTGGCGGTTCGATTCCGCCACGCCGCATAGCTACACGCGGCGCCGGGGCCTATGACTGCATCCTCGTGCCGGCCCCGGCGCCCACACCTGATCGGAGCGCACAATAATGAAATCCCCCGAATGGCTCGCCAAGTGGAACAAGACGATCGGCGGCAGCCGCGCCGCGGCGGTCGCAGGCAAGAGCCCGTGGGACACGCCGGCGAACGTCTACGATGAGATGCGAGGGGAGAAGCCGCCACGCGACCTGTCGGATAACCCCGATGTCAGGCGCGGCCTGCTGCTGGAGCCGGTGGCGGCGGCCCAGCTTGAGGAGCAGATCGGCAGGCCGGTGCGGCATCACAACCAAGAGCATTTCGTCTACAACAACAACCTGCCGTTTGCTCATACGCTGCCCGACGCTTGGCTCGGGATTGCCGAGCCTGTAGAGTTGAAGGTGCCCAGGCCGCAGACCTGGCAGCGCATGTATCTCCAGGGCATCCCTGACCACTATACGATCCAGGCCCAGCACTGCATGGCTATCACCGATGCCAAGGTTGTCCATTTCGCCGCGCTATGCCCCGTCACTATGGCCGTGCTATACGTGCCAATCGAGCGGGATCAGCCGTTCATCGACGACCTGATGAGCCGAGAAGAGGAGTTCTACAATGCCGTCCTGGCGGGCAATCGTCCGGCGGATGACGACAGGGCGCCCGAGATCGAGGTGCCCCAGTACGACGGCGCTATCTGTACGATCGGCGGCGAACAGGCCGAACGCGCGGCAAAGGCGTACATCGAAGCCAAGGCGGTCCAAGAGGACGTGACGGAGATCGTCGCCGATGCAAAGCAGCGCCTCCTGGATATTGCCGGCGACGCAGATGCCTTCGAGGTGCCGGGCATCCTGCGTTGCTATCACCGCTATCAGGATGGTCGCCGGACGTTCGATCACAAGGCCGCCGTTCTGGAGACGCCCGCGCTGGAGAGATACTACAAGACCGGCAAGGCGTTTAAGACGTTCCGTGCTTATCCAATAAGGAAAGGACGACCATGAAAACCACCGCGCCAGTCAACACCATAATGAAAGACCTACAGAAGATGGGGCCCCAGATTGCGGCGGTCCTGCCGCGGCATATCACGGCGGAGCGGATGATGCGGGTTGCGCGCACGGCCTTGCAGACCACGCGGGGCCTGGCGGAATGCGACCCGCGGTCGATCATGGCCTGCCTGATAGAGACCTCCCAACTCGGCCTTGAGCCCAACGATGCGCGCGGGCAAGCCTACCTGATTCCATTCAACAACAAGCACACGGGACGCAAAGAGTGCCAGATCATCATCGGCTATCGCGGGCTTATGGACCTGGCGTGGCGGAGTAATCGCATCGAAAGTTTCCAGGCGGAGGTGGTATACACCAAGGACCTCTTTGAATACGAGCTGGGGCTTGAACCGAAGCTGAAACACCGACCGGCAGCGGACAACCGCGGCGCCCCGGCATATGCCTATGCCGTGGCTCGCCTCAAGGGCGGCGCGTATCAATTCGTCGTGCTGTCCCGCGCCGATATTGACAAGGCCAGGGCGTCCAGCCAATCTGCGAACGGGCAATACTCGCCGTGGAACCTGTACCCCGATGAGATGTGGAAGAAGACCGCCATTCGGCGCCTGGCAAAGATGCTCCCGCTGTCCGTGGAATTCGCCCAAGCGATAGCTCTCGAAGATGCGGCAACAGCGGGGGCGCCGCAAACGCTCGCAGTCGATGTCTACCCCGAGAGTGCGGAGGTTGCCGCAGTCGAATCCAGCTTAGCGGCGGCCAAGTCCCGGGTGCAGGCAATGAAGGCTGAACCCGCCGAGCCGAAATACTCATGTGGCGAGTGCAATGCTGTCTTGCCGAGCATGGGAGAGCTTGAGGCACACAAAGCGCGTAACCATTCCGGGCCGCCGCGGAAAGAGCGGCACGTGTGCCCTGAGCCGGACTGCGATTTTGAATCGGAATCCGTCGCCGGTGTCAAGCGACACCACACGAGGATGCACGGCAAGACCGGCGCGGAGCACCTGCCGCCCGCAGTTGATACCTCCGGCGAGCCCGCCGCCAAGCGCGCGCCGCTGGAGCCTAGCTCGTACCACGCCACGACCGGCGAGGCGCTGTACCACTGTCCGCACGGGGGCGGCTGTGCCAGCGTCAAAGAGCGCACGATAGAAGAGATCGAGCACCACATCCAGACGATGCATAACGGCGACTGGGGGCTGACACGCGCCGAGGCGGCGACATGAGTAGGGACCAAGATGATATTGTGTTGACTGCGGGCACCTGGATGCCCGAATGGCGCGTAGACGGGCCCGCCTGGAGTGGGCAGCGGCGCGCCGAAGCGTGCTTCTTTTCGGAGGATTGGAGCGCAAGACGTGAGTGCGCCGAGACTTGCGAACGATCAGGTGTGGTATCCCCGGAAAGGACGGTACGCTCCAGGCCTTGTTGGAGCTGCGGCGCGTCCTACGGGGGTGTGGTATGCCCAGAAAGGAGGGTACGCTCCAGGATACCGTCCCGCCCATCGGCTACTTGCTTGGGTGTGGTATTCCCGCGAAGGAGGGCGCGCTCCAGGTGCACCGTGGACGAAGCCTACTAGCGATAGGTGCGCTGCAACCAGAAAGGAGCGCACGCTCCAGGGATCGACCACCACTAGACGGCAATCCGTCGGGTCTGGTATCCCCGGAAAGGACGGTACGCTCCAGTGAAACAGCCGGCAATGCTGTTCTACCCCGGAGACTGGATGAAAGATCCGGAACTCCGGCGGTGTTCTCCCGCAGCTCGTGGTGTTTGGATGGATATTATCTGCCTGTCGTTTGAGTGCTGCGAACGTGGCTACTTGATCTCTAATGGGAACCCGTGGAGCGATGACGATATCGTATCTGCGATCAGCGGGGACAAGAGCGGCGTGCGTAAAGGGCTCACGGAGCTGCTGGCGAAGGGCGTTGCGTCGCGCGATAAGCGTGGCGCAGTGTGTTGTCGCCGTGTGGCCCGAGACGCGGAAATAAGCCGGAAAAGGGCGATTGCGGGTGCGAAAGGCGGCAAAAGGAGCGGGATA
>JBHHXS010000154.1:0-8453 GCA_046757145.1 Phycisphaerae bacterium
GTGTGCTAGCGTCCCAGAACGTGTCCACCGATGCCGCGCCGTCCGTGTGCCCCAGACTCTATCAGGGCCCGCATTCTGTTCCGCAGGCAACGTGCGCCGCTACAGGGTTCGAGCGGTCTTGACAATCTCATAGGTCTCGATGAGGTCACCGACATGAACATCATCAAAACCCTCCAGGCGAATGCCGCAGTCGAAACCGGCTCTGACCTCTTTCACGTCGTCTTTGTACCGCCTCAATGAGGCAAGCTGGGCGCCCTCGCGCACCACCACGCCGTCGCGTATCACCTTGGCAACATGCTTACGGTCGATGATACCCTCGGTCACGTGGGAGCCTGCGACCACGCCAGCTTTTCTGCTCAGATGGAAGACCTCCCGCACCTCAGCGGTGCCGCGAGTCTCGATCGCTTCCGCCGGTGCCAAAAGCCCCTCGAGGGCTTTCTTGATGTCGTCGCGGACATCGTAAATCACGCGATACGAACGGATGTCCACGCCATGGCTCTCCGCGAGACGCTTTGCACCCAGCGAAACGTCCACCCGGAAAGCCACGATTATTCCGTGGCATGTTGAGGCCAGCAGCACGTCGCTGTCAGTGACGGCGCCGACTCCTCCGTGGCGGATCGTCAACTTGACGTCATCCGACGGAAACTCGGCTAGTGAATGACGAAGGGCGTCCACGCTGCCGTCGACGTCCGCTTTGATAATGAGGTTCAGCTCCGGGATTCCCTCCGCGTCGCGTAGGCGCAGCATTTCCTGCAGTGAACCCGCCTTCCGTGTCAACAGGCGGGCGCTCGCCACACGCCCGTGTTTGGTTTCAGCAGCGATCTCCTTCGCACGCTGCGCGTTCTCCACTTGATAGAGCTTATCCCCAGCCGTCGGTACGTCATCCAGACCCCATACTTCCACCGGTGTCGACGGGCCCGCAGCCTCGATGCGCTCCCCGCGGTCGTTCAGCAACGCACGCACCTTCCCGGCCGCGTTCCCACAGACAACGATATCCCCCACATGGAGGGTGCCTTCGCTGACCAGAATACGTGCCACCGGTCCCACACCGGTCTTGGTCTCAACCTCGATGATTGTACCGGCAGCTGGCAGCGTCGGGTCCGCACGAAGCTCCAACACGCTCGCCAGGGCCGCCAGGTGCTCGAGAAGCTCGCGTGTACCAGTCCCTGTTATCGCCGATGTGGGGATGACGTCCACATCACCACCCCAGTCGCCTGCCGGGGTAAGACCATGCTCTGCCAGCTGTCCATAGATCTTCAGTTTGTTCTGGTCGCCCACGTCAATCTTGTTCAGTGCGACGACGATGGGCACTTCCGCGGCTCTCGCGTGGTTGATCGCTTCGACGGTCTGCGGCATAACGCCGTCATCCGCAGCCACCACAAGAACCGCCACGTCCGTCATGTGGGCTCCGCGGGCGCGCATGGCCGTGAATGCCGCGTGCCCGGGCGTGTCAAGGAACGTCACATCCCCCAGCGGCGTCGAAACTCTGTAAGCACCGATGTGCTGCGTGATGCCGCCGTCTTCGCCCTCGGCCACCTGAGCCTTGCGGATAACGTCAAGCAGCGTGGTCTTCCCATGGTCCACATGACCCAACATGGTGACGACAGGCGGTCTGGGTTCCTTGTGGTCGCGAGCCCGCTGACGGTACTCCTCCTCCAGATCGTCCAGCAGTGTCCTTGCCGGGACTACCGTCAACTCGATGCCGAAATGCAACGCAAGCAGCTCGGCCGTCTCCGCAGGCAACGTCATATTGATGTTCGCGACAATTCCGTGCTCATCTTTGAGCACCTTGAACAGCTGGATGAAGCTCAGCCCCGTTACCGAACAGAACTCCTTCATTCTCACCGGTTCGTGCACTACGGCGCTCGTTTTTGGAGCCGCTTCAGCCTGCGCGCCACGCGGTCCAGCCGCCTGCTGCGTACGCCGACGGACCATCCGTCGGCCGGTAGCCCCCGCAAGGCGCTCCCGACGCTCAACCAGATCCCGATCCCTCCATTCCGCGAGGCGCTCACCAGCCTCAGCAAGCCGACCTGCAGCGCGACGCGGGTTGGCGCGTCCTCGCCTTCTCAGCGCTCCGGGCGCACCCGACGCATGCCGACGAGCTTCCGCGCTCGACGTCGGATCCGCATCGGTTGGCACGGCTAACTCCTTGCCCGTACCAGTGTCGTCCGTACCTGTGGTCGGACGAGCTTCGCCCAATGAGCGGCGTGGAGGGCGCGCGTCATAGTCAGGTGCCTCATAACGAACGACTCGCGGCCCCTGGAGCTTCGCAGGTGCAGGAACGTGTTGTGGACCCACTGGGCGAACTGGCTCGGGCGGGGGCGACTCGACCTCCGTCGCGGATTCATCAACTGCGGGTGGGGTTACCTCGGCGGCTGCCGGCTGCGCCGGGGCCTCTGCGGCGGGCGTGGGCGCCGCCTCTTCGCCTGCTTGAGGCGCCATCTGCCCCTGCGCGGTCTCGTGCTGGACGGCTGGCAACTCGGCAACGGACGCAGCCGTGGCTGCAGCTTGCCCCGTCGTGCCGCGCTCCGCGCGGATCCTGTCACGACGTTCAGATGCCGCCTGCATATCTTTCTGTGTAGGCGCCTCTGCAGCAGCGGCAGATGCGCCAGCGGGCTGGGCCACTGCCGTTGTTGCCCCGCCACCGTCCTCTGCCCCGCCCTCCTCCACCGCCTGGCGCTTGGCCGCTCGTGTCTTCTTCTTGATGCGTACCTTCTCGAGATCTACCGGGGCGCTCGTTTCAAGAGCGCTTTCCGTGCTGCCTTCGCTGAACCACTCGCGGATCGTAGCGTGCAGGCCTGCGCTAAGCGTGGACATATGATTCTTGACGGACTCTATTCCTTCCGCGCGGCACTTCTCGACGATAGTCTTGCTAGGAACATTCAGTTCTTTAGCGAGAATATGGACGCGCATTTTCTCGGCCAAGGCCGATCTCCCTTATACTGCCTCACACATAACTCCGACCGCCGAATCCCCTTTCCATCACGTCAAGTCGCTGGATTCGACGGCGCCTGTGGGCAGGCCGTCTTCGTCATCCGGGGCCTTCTCCCCCGGCACGTCTTCGGTCACGTCCGCTTCACCGGCTGTGCCGGCCCGCTCGGCGCTTCCCTCGCCCTCCGCAGATGACCCTACCTCTACTGCGCTTTCAGCGTCGTCGGCATGGTCTGCATCCTCGGTACCGGCCCCGGCTGCCTGTGCTGCCGGGTCGGTCGCCGAGGCATCGTCGGACAGTTTCGCCTCCTGCTGGGCGGCCTTTTTGGCCTCGGCTTCCAACGCGAGCCGTTCAGCCTCCGCTGCAGCAGTGTCAATTACTTTAGAGGCCAGAGACTCCTCCATTCCAAGGTCTTTGATAAGAGGCTCGAGACCCACTACTGGCAGATCCGCCAGCGAGACGATCCCCATCGCAAGCATCTTGTCCAGGGCAACGTCCTCTACGCCGTCGATACCCTTAAGGGCCCTTTCCATATCGTCGATGCTTCTGTCGTACTCCGCCGGGGTGAGGATGTCTATATCCCAACCCGTCAACTGGGCGGCCAACCGCACGTTCTGGCCTCGCTTACCGATCGCCAGTGACAACTGGTCCTCATCTACGATTACCGTAGCGCGGCCCAGTTCAAAGCAGAGAAAAGTCTCCTTTACTTCGGCCGGTTTCAGCGCGTTGGTGATGAGCACTTGTGACGACTCGTTCCACCGCACGATATCGATTTTCTCCCCTCCAAGTTCATCGACGATGTTGCGGATGCGACTGCCTCGCACACCGACACAGGCGCCGACGGCGTCCACCTTCATGTCGATCGACGAGACCGCCACTTTCGTCCGGTAACCTGCCTCGCGTGCCAGTGCACGGATTTCGATTATGCGCTCACCGACTTCCGGCACTTCAAGTTCAAAAAGCTTGCGTATGTAGTCGGGATGTGTCTGTGTCAGCAAAATGCGCACCTGGCTCTGTTCCTGGCGAACGTTGAGGATCATCGCACGAATACGCTCGCCCGGATGGTGGACGTCTCCCGGAATCTGCTCGCTACGCGGCAAGTAACCCTCGCCACGCCCGAGGTTGACGGTCAGAGCTCCACCTTCGTACCGCGTCACCGTCCCCGTGACGACTTCACCGACACGCTCCGAATACTCCTCAAAAATAGCACTCCGCTCGTCCTCGCGGATCTTCTGAATCATCACCTGCTTCGCGGTTTGAGCTGCGATGCGCCCGAGCATCTTCATCTCGATCGGCTTGCCGTCCGCACTGGCGGCAATCTCGCCACTTGACCGATCGATGCGTACATCCACCTCGTCCGCCTCTTCGTACGCCTTGCGCACCGCGGAGAGCATCGCCGCCTCCAGATCGGCAAACACGCCTTCCTTCTCGATGTTCTTGTCACGACTGATCGAGTCGACGAGTCTGATGAGATCACCGTTCATAGGCGCTTTGCCGATCCTCTCTCAAACAAAAAACGTGGGTGCAACTTGCAAGCCCACGTGACAACGATGCTCGACACGGGATTGGCCTGGTCGCCTTAGAGCATGGTGTCACTCCGGTCCGCCCGGTGGACAAGCGCTGTCCGACAGACACACCCGTGCTGCAACCGATCAGTTCGCACGAGCCCAACCACCGTGGCTCCGCCCACTTGAGCCGCCACCCGCAACCCCGACCATGCCATCAACCTCAGCGGGCATGTCCAATTGCGACCGCCCGCATGCACCCAATGCCGCTACATCGTTCCACAACCGAACAGTGCGCCATATTATATTCATCCTCGGCGGACCCGGCGCACAGGTTCAGCAGCATCCATTATAGGAGCCACCGAGGGTGTGTCAATCTGCTCCTGGGCGCAGCCCGACGTACCGCCGTTGCCGGACAGCGCCTCGGATTCGTAGCGCTGGCGCTGCTGCCAGGATAGCCATTATGGGACATACCGCTTGACTGCGCGCCACGCCTCCATTGCGCGCGTGTGGCACATGCTCGACGGCTGGAGTCGCAGAATCGTGTGCCACCGCGACCACGATCTGCGTGTGTGCCGTTGCCGCCAATGGTGACGCTCAACGCGCTTGTATGTACACTTTCGACGCGCGTACTATTGCGATGTAGGAAACGTCGGATGGCGCGGGTCCCGGCGGTCTGGTATGGTTACTCTCTAAGGCATCTGTAATTACGCAAACGACTGGGGAGGTATCTGTCTATGTGCGGAATCCACGGGTGTAAGCGCACGCGCGGGGTCTTTCTACTTGTCCTGGCAAGTGGGTTGGCCATTCCGGCTTGCTCCGTCGACATCAGCCCGGTTGGAGGCGTCGAGAACGACAACGGTAGCAACGGCGAACCGGACGCCTCGGACGATACCATCCGTGTCGGGTTCCTCAATTTGTCTCGGGAAGATGCCGTCGACGTCGAGTTCTACTTTGCCGAGGGCGCGCTTGAGAACATCCCCGACGATCTCTTTGTCGAGCAGAATCGGGTCAGGAATGACACGCTCATCCAAGGCCAAGGTATAGGCACTGCCAATTTGGCCACGATCAGGCCTGGAGAAGAGGACATCGTAACGCTTGCGTGCGGGCGGGAGCTTACGATCGGCACGACGGGCGGAACCTTTCGAGATGCCGAAACGCACGAAGAGCGGGGCAAAGGGACGATGATCTGGCTGCAACAGGGAGCCCAGTTCTTTTGCGGTGCGGCCATTGAGTTCAGGTACACTTCGGACGGAGAGACGTTCAACACGACCTACGCGCTGGAGCCCTGACAGCCATGCGGTGCGCAGCAGCGTACCATTATGGAAGTAGAGGTCGACCGGTGACGCGTCCACCCAGCACATGGTCTTATTCGCCGCGCACAATGCGGCCCCATGGATCGGAGCCCAACGTGCAAACGCACGGCTCTTGCGCCGACCTCTTGCGCTCCCGGCTCGGAAAGACGGCGCGCGTTGGCGTACGCCCATTTAGAAAAGGCCCGATCCATTGCTGACTCATGCCCGTATCGCGTCCGGCAACGGGTTGGTCGCTCTTGGCATCACCCTCGGCGCCGCAGTCTCGACGGCAATCGCCAGCTCCGAAACGCACGTTGATGCGACGCTGCGCGGTCAAGTCCAAGCGTTCTTTCGAGCGGAAAACCAGAAGGCGCGTGATGCCCTGCTGTCATCGATAAGCGATGCCGCCGGAACGCGCATCCAGCAAGTGGCGCAGGCGCTGAAGAGTGTAGAGCTTTGGACGAAGTTGCCGAAGCGGCGTGGGGTGTTTGCCTTCACGTCAGGCGCCTATGGGACACTGTCGATAGCGTACTCGCTGCCCGAGGGCTACGACCCGGCAACGAAATACCCATTGGTGCTCTGCATGCCTGATGCGCATGCGTCACCCGAGGAGACTGTTGAGGACGCTGCGCGGCTCCTCGGCCACCATGCCGGCGAGCTAGCCCTGGTATGTCCTGAGCGGCGCATTGGAGGCTCGTTCAGCGATGCCCCGATCGCAGCCGGCGACCTGCGAAGACTCGTGCGTCTGACCAGGAAGCATATCCACATCGACAGTGACCGAACGTACCTGCTGGGCCTGGGAGCTGGTGGAGACGGTGTGTGGATGGTGTCGATCACACACGCCGATCTCTTCGCAGGCGCCATTGCATTGTTCGGGTACCCGCGCGTGCCCTATCCCGAACAGGCATACCCCATGCTGCTAGAGAACCTGAGACAGGTTGGAGTGCTCACGGTTTGGCTGGCACCCGACGATCCGTGGGCGACGGGTCAGCAGAAGGTGGCCGCCGCACACAATCGGGGCATCATCGAGTTCGCCCGGGCCGTTTCGCTACCGATCAGCGGCGTGGAGCTTCCCTCCGGCCAAATGCCGGTCTTGCCCGAGGGAGAGGTGTCGCGTGTTATCGACCGCCGACGACCAGGGCCCGGAAAGCAGGTCTCTCACTGGTTCCGCTATCCTGAACACGGCAGGACAATTTGGCTGAGGCAGACACGGCCTGCCGGCGAGCCGTGGTACGCCGATCAGCTTGCGATTCTCCCGGCTCCTGCCACGGATGCACATGAATTCGTGCGACAGGTCCTCAGAGCCAACTTTGGATACCTGGGTGGGCACATCAACGGACAGACCGTGGAGATTGAAGCGCGTGGGTGTGCGGGTGTGGAGCTGCTGCTCTACGATGGGATGATCGATTTCTCATTGCCGGTCGTCGTAGTGTGCAATGGGCGCAAACGTTACGAGGGTTTGATGCGTCCGAGCATCAAAACTCTGCTGGAATTCGCATATGACGAGTGGGAATTCCAGCATCCGGCGTGGCTTCGCCTGCCTATTTCCATCGGCCCGCCCAGTCGCCCAGGCAGCGGTACACGCCCCTGACGTAGCGCCCTGGGACGGATTACGAACCCGCAGCGTCGGCGGCACTCTTGCCTGAGAGTTGAAGAGGCATATATTTAGCTAGCATGGCTCAGTTGCGCTTTCTCGATGAGGCGGGTCTGCTACAGATCAAGTCGCTTGACAGCCCGCGCTTCGTGATCGGACGGGGACCCAACTGTCAGATCATCTTCGACGACGATCTGATCTCGCGCGAGCATGTGCGGATCGACATGGAGGCCGACGGCCGCTTCCACATCCACGATCTCGGCAGCCGTAACAAAACATATGTAAACGGCGAACTCATCACGGAGACGCTCTTGACGTCCGGTGACATCGTGCGCGTGGGCGATCACGTTCTGGAGTTCATCGATGATGCGGTCGAGCCGGATAAGATTGACTTGGAGTTCCTCACGCCGGATCGCACCGAACCCGCCCACAGCGAATGGATCAAACACCGGGCACCACTTTCTCTAAGCGTTCAGCAGATTTCTCAGCTTTCACAGCTTTGGGGTGACCAGCCGCTCATGGCGCGTCACGAGGATATCGCTCAGGCGGCTCTGGGCCGTATTCTGCTGGATGTCAAGGCTGAGCGCGGATTCATCGCTCTGCGGGGAGAAAGCAGGATGGATCTTCGCCCGCTGGTACATCGTTCTCTGAAACGGCCCGCCGGTGGCTCGCTGACACCGGTAAGCCAATCATTCGCACTGGCGCCGCTTCTGCAGGGTGTCGCCGGGCGCTATCCACAAACAGCGTCCCAGCTCAACTCGAAGCAGGGTTATGCCGCCGCCGCGGTGGTCGCACCACTGATGCTCCAAGGGGAGGTCGTAGGTGTTCTGTATGTGGATCGCCCCTCGGCCAGGAAGCCCTTTGCCGCCGCCGACCTGCAGTACTGCTTGGCGGCTGGAGTGCAAGCCGGCGCAGTCCTCGGGGAATCGGCGCGAAGGCTGTCGCGTACCGCGGCTCGGGAGGGCGCCGCCTGGATCGCAACCCTGCGACGCGTGCAGGCCGCCTTCGCCGGAGATGTACGGTCGAGCGATACCTTCGACGTGGGAGTAAAGTTCTTCAGTGGTCGGGCCCGTTGCGGCGATTTCTGGGACGTGATGCCCTTGGACGACCAGCGATGCTTCGGCCTG
>JBHHXS010000155.1:0-8361 GCA_046757145.1 Phycisphaerae bacterium
AGACGCGGGCGATCGTGCTGTCGGACCAGTCGAGCTGCTGTGATGAGAAGGCCTCCGGGGTCAGCATGTCGTTCTTCACCCGGCTGATCCGAGCCTCCACCCTCGCGGGTTGCCAGTTGTCCGACGAGAGCCCGCAGGCGGTGATGGCTTTCTTGACCACTCTGCGCCGATCGTCGCGATCGAAGATTGTGAAGCTGCGCGGCACGCCGAACCGTTCGTGATGGACGCGCAGCAGCCTGGCACACAACGCGTGGAACGTACAGATCGTCACAGAGCCCGCGATGCCCAGTGTGCCCGTACGCTCGCGCATTTCCGTCGCTGCCTTGTTCGTGAACGTGAGCGCAAGTATGTGTCGCGCCTCGGTGACTGCGCAGGCGAGGTAAGCGGCCCTGTGCGTCACCACTCGCGTCTTGCCGCTCCCCGGCCCGGCGAGGATCAGCAACGGGCCATCGGTGTGGCGCACGGCCTCGCGCTGAGGTCCGCTTAAACCCTCCAGGAGATGATCGAGCACGGCATCCCTCCCTGCTTGCATGATGCAATCTATAGCTGCTACCCCTCCCTCCGTCCACGGACTCCCCTATGGGCTGCGCTCAGCGCACCATTCCGGATACCCCTGCGGGGCCTCGGCATAACCGCGAACCACAATTGATCATCGGGCCGGCAACAGCGCACGACGTTGTAAAGCGGCGACACAACCCAGCCCGGATGGCCCTGCGAGGCTTCAAACACAGGTGGAATCACGATGGGGCGGTCGGCGACGGCCAAGGCGCTCCACCGGCTGCCGAGCATAGGAGGCCGGGCCGTGACCGCTGTTGGTGCTACGGCACGGCGTGTGCGGTTTCGAGGATGGCAGCAGCCTGTTCCACGGCTTGTCGAGGATCGGCGGCCAATAGCAACCTGCGCTTACTGCAACATGCTTCCAGTTGGGGCCACGCAGTCCATCCCAGTAGAATCACGGGCTTGCCGTGCTTTGCTGCAAATACTACTTCGGACATGGTTCCCAGAGCGCCGGCACAGGCTATTACCACGTCGCTCGAGAGAACGTTTATGAGGTTCCTGCCGTCACCCATGCCCGTCACGATGGCTATGTCCAAATCCGGCGACGCTCTCCTCGTGCTCATGTCAGGGAGAATCCCAATAACTGTGCCGCCCGCGTTCTTCGCCCCGCGTGCAGAGGCAGCCATTACCCCCGTGTTCCGCCCCCCGTTGAGTAACACCCAACCGCGGCGCGCGATGAGCTCGCCGAGTTCTCGGGCCATAGCTGTGATTTCGTCACCAACCTTGGCCCCCCCCATCACTCCCACAACTGGGCTTCTCATTCCGCCACTCCCTGCACGACCGCGCGTGAACGCCTACCCGAAGGCGTTCGTTCACGCAAACGGATATTGCCTGACGCCACGCGGCGTGCACAATGCTCAAGGTGCAGCCATCTCACGAGATCTTCGACCATACGGCGGACGCCGGCATTCGTGTCCGCGCGCCGACTCTAGCGCAGTTGCTCCAGCCCGCGGGTGAAGGGCTCTACGCGGTGATCGGCAGGCTCGTCTGCCGTACAGCCCGCAAGCGCATAGCGTTCGATCTGGCCGGCGGCGACGCCCCCATCCTCCTGCGAGACTATCTCAATGAGCTACTCATCCTCTTTGAGCGAGACCGGCGATGCGTCCAGGCCCTCGAGGTATCCACCTTTGACCATAACCACCTGCGCGCCACCGCCCGGGCCGCCGTGATCGACACAGCCCGAAGCGAGTTCCACCGCGAGGTGAAGGCGATAACATACCATGAGCTCGACATCCGCACGATACCCGGCGGATTCGAAGCTACGATTATCGTGGACATATAATTCAGGCTGCATGCCCCATGACTGAGAACTACACCGGACCGCTCGAACGCATCGACGCCACGCGGTGGCGCATTCCCAAATCCTACAAGCCGGGCATGACCGTTGACGGCGTTATCTACGCCGACGACACCTTGATCGAGTCCATCAAAACGGACAAGTCGCCTGAGCAGGTCGCGAACGTCGCCTGTCTACCGGGTATTGTGCGTGCATCGCTGGCCATGCCCGACATCCACTGGGGATATGGCTTTTGCATCGGCGGGGTGGCCGCCACCGATCCCGCCCGCGGGGGCGTGATCAGCCCGGGTGGGGTGGGGTATGACATCAACTGCGGCGTGAGGCTCATCCGCACCAACATCCCTGCCGATCGCGCCGCCAAGCACATGAGACAACTGGTAGACGCGCTCTTCAACAGCGTGCCCTGCGGTGTGGGTCGTGGCGGGCACATCAAGTTCAAAAAGAACGAACTTCGCGACCTGATGCGCGAGGGATCACGCTACGCGGTAAGGCGAGGCTTCGGGTGGGATTCAGATGCTGACAGCACCGAGGCGCAAGGGTGCATCGCCGACGCACGCCCGGACCTAGTGTCTGACCGGGCGCTCGAGCGCGGTACCAACCAGTGTGGCACCCTGGGCAGCGGAAACCATTTCCTTGAAGTACAAGTCGTGGAGCAAATCGACGACACCCACGCAGCGCAGGCGATGGGGCTCGAGCGGGGCAACATAGTGGTGATGATCCACTCTGGATCGCGCGGGCTGGGGTACCAGGTGTGCGAGGACGCTTTGAAGGAAATGCGCGACGTGCCTCACAAATACGGCATCAAGCTTCCGGACAAACAACTGGTGTGCGCGCCCGTCGACTCCCCCGAGGGCCGGCGCTACCTGGGCGCCATGCGGGCGGCAGCCAACTTCGCCTGGTGCAATCGTCAGATCATGACCCACCTGACCCGCCAGGTCTTCGCGAAGGTCTTCTCCGCCGATGCCGAGCGCCTTGGAATGTCGCTCATCTACGATGTCGCTCACAACATAGCCAAGACAGAACCGTATGATGTTGACGGTCGACAGACGCCGTTGTGCGTTCATCGCAAAGGCGCTACGCGTGCCTTCCCTCCGGGTCATCCCGAGCTGCCTGACAAGTACCGCCGCATAGGACAGCCCGTGCTTGTGCCTGGGGACATGGGGCGGTCAAGCTACGTCTTGGTGGGCCGTCCGGGTTCCATTGAGCACACCTTCGGCAGCAGCTGCCACGGTGCCGGTCGACGAATGTCACGCGGTGCAGCCATCCGCGCCAGCAGGGGTCGATCCATCCGCTCCGAGCTCGAAGCCCGAGGCGTGATCGCCCGCGCCCGCGGGCGTACCGGCCTCGAAGAGGAGCAACCCGATGCTTACAAGGATGTCCTTCAGGTCGTCGAGGTTCTTCACAAGGCCGACATCAGCCGGAAGGTGGCCAGGCTCCGCCCCCTCGGCGTGATCAAGGGATGATGCAGAAGCAGCCGTGATGCACAAGGGCCAGCGATTCGCCGGGCGCAGGAGAGAGACCACCTCCCTTCTCTTCGGAGCAGGACTGACGCTGTCCATAATCGTTGCAGCCCTCGTGCGCCTCGACGGGCTGACAAGTCGCGAACTGTGGTTCGATGAGAACTGCACGTTCTATGCCGTGCATCACGTGCTTAACTGGCCCGCAGACGGGCCCGATCCGCGCAGGGAACTGGCGCATATTCCGTACTTCCTCCTGCTGCACGCGTGGACTCAGCTCGTCGGCGAGACGGCCTGGGGGCTGAGAAGTTTCTCAGCGGCGGTGGGATGTGTGGGTGTGCTTGCGGTTGGAATGCTGGCGGCCCGCATGTGCGGGCGGCGGACCGCTCTGATCGCCGCAGCGCTGGCCGCCCTCAACCCGCTCCATGTCTACTACAGCCAAGAGGCCCGCGTCTACACCACGTGGACAGCCGAGATCATCCTCGGGTTGTACTGTCTGTATATGGCGGCGGCTACTCTAAGAACTCGCTGGTGGGCCGCGTACGTCGGCGCCATGTGGTTAACAACACTCACCCACTATTACACATTGCTGTGGCTGCCCGCGAGCATCGCGGCTGTGGCGCTCAGTTCCGATCTGCGTCGGTTCCTCAGGCAATGGTTGTTGACCAACGCCGTATTAGCCATCGCACTGTGCCCAATGATCTGGCTCCTGATTATGCCTTTGGGCGAGGGAGGCCCCAGGACCTGGCTGCGAGAAACCTGGATGAGCTACCCACCGGCTTGGGCGATCCCGCGCTCGTTGTGGGCGCTTCTTCCCGCGGGAGCCTATCCGGACTACCTGGGGGCGTTGGCGGTCGCCCACAAGCTGATCGAGACGCGCGCCGGGGCGCTGATCAGCAATGCAGTGTTGGTCGGACCGGGTGCCTTCATGCTGATCGGCGGATTGGTGGCAGCATGGCGTATGATTCGACCCTCCCGCGGCGGCGGCACTGAGGCGCCTCGGTCGACTCAGGCAGGGCATCGGACCAGCTGCGGACAGCCGCGACTCATGCTGTTTCTCATGGGGCACGTGGCGGCGTTTCTTCTGCTGGCATTTTGCTATTCCTCGTTGGTTAGACCGGTGTATATCGTCGGCCGCTACGACATAGCGGCGTGGCCCGCCGTGACCATCGCTTTCGCGTCACTAGTTGATGCGGCTGGACGCCGCGTTCGCGCCGCCTCCTGGGCTCGCGCGGGCGTGCGCGCGGCTCTTACCGCAGTCTGGCTAGCATGCAGTGTCGTAATGCTCGCCGGCGCCCGTGCCGCACCGGTCAACAACGAGATCGCTCGGCGCGCGGAGCGAATCGCAGCGGCGGTCGGCCCGGATGACCTCGTCGTCAGCGTAGCCATGTACCGTTGGTTCATGGCGTACGAATGGTCGCGACTGGCCTTCCATCCCGACATGGTTTCGTTCCCGCCGGCGCACGACAGACAACTGTGCTGGGATGACCCCCAGGCAGAGCTCGCGGATCGACGCAGACATGATGCTGACGTGGCAACGGTGATCACCCGTATTGACCGGGCGTTTGCCGCAGGCCGAAGAGTCTGGCTCATCGCCCACGGGGAGCCGACGGGCCCGCGCTGGAGCGTGGATCAGCACTTCTTCGCTGCGTTGCACCGGACGGGCGTAGAAGTACGTCCATACGACGAGTGGGCGGGCTTAGCGGAATTGCTGCGATCCAGCTCGTACCGCGGTCCTGATGCCGCGGCCCCGACGGGCAATACGCCGAATACTCCGTCAGATTCATCGAATACTCGATGAGACGCATTGACCTGATAGCTCCGTACTCGTTTCAACACGCAACAGACAGACAGACAAACCAACTTCCGGGAGGAACCGACAATGCCGAAAATGATCCTTCGCGCGACAGCCTGCCTGGCTTGGCTGGCATGCGCCGGGTGCGTACCTGGTGACCTTGCCGTCTGGGTCAGGCAGGTCGAAGAGCAGCGTATTCCCACCGCAGGTCTGACCGCCCTGCGCGTACGAACGCACAACGGTGCGATCAGGCTGAAAACGCAACCTGGCCCGCAAGCCGAAGCGGTGGTCACCGTTACAAAGCGAACAGCGGCACTGACCGCCCTACGGGCTCGGGATGCGATGCAGGCGTTGCAGGTACACACCCGCAGGGAGAATGACGGTACCCTCAACGTCGGCTGGACATGGGCTGGAATCAGGGGAGAAGATTGGCGGGCGGAAGTAAGCTTCGAAATCAATGCCCCCGCCAGTCTGCCCTCTCACCTGCGGACACATAACGGCGCGGTAAGCGTGGAAGGTGCCAACGCGGATGTCACCGCGGTGACACACAACGGCAGGATCAACGTGACCGCGACCGGCGACAAGCTCCACGCCGTGACTCACAACGGGGCGATCGTCGCTGTCTACTCGGGTCCCGAGCTCAAGCTTGCCACTCACAACGGGCGGGTCGACGCGGATCTTGCGGGGTGCGGCCACGTGAGCGGTGCGATCGCAACACACAACGGGCAAGTAAACCTCATCGTTGGGCAACGCACTTCAGCCGATCTCACCTGCAGGACGCACAACGGCTCAATCCACTGCGATGCACCTTTGGAGAACAAGGAGGTGTCCCAGCGACGGTTGACCGGGCAACTGGGCGACGGCGGCGATAGGCTGGAAGTCACCACGCACAACGGCTCAGTGCGCATAGTCCAGGCCCAGAAGCCACCGGAGTCCATGTGACGGTATCCCCACCTGGGACCCGCTGAAGAGCCACGCAGGCGTGTGGCCTCTTGGCATACCACAGCCGTACCGGGCCCGCAGAACATCCGCAGTTGAGAGCCGCCCAAGTCCGCGACGGTTCACGCGGAGCGCTGCTGGAACTCCCGGGGCTTTGGTGTTAGAATAGGTCACGATCGAAATCACCAAGATCCGATAACAGGTGAACCGAGGTGTCGGCCACGCGAGTGCATAGCGTGCAAACCGACGCATGTGGGGGTGCGAAGATGGGTTCCTGTGGTCCGTCATCATCAAGGCGACACGGCGCGCGTCGGCATCTCCGTGGTGTTTTCGCGCCGAGGGGGTTCTTCAGGCGGTGGTTCTTCGCCAACTCGCTGGTCAGCGGAGCGCTGGCTCTTTGCTGGCTTGTGCTGCGGAGCGGCTCCAAGCCCAGCCGGTTTGCCTACCCTTGCCAACAGGCGGCGTTATCTGCGGCGACGCTCGCCTTCGGCGCTCCAATCGTCGCTGCCGTGCTTGCCGCCCGTCGTGGAATCGCTTCGGCCCTGACCCGACCGATGGGTGTAGTCGTGGCCGCGTTGGGGCTTGTCGCAACTGGGGGTATGTGGGCGTACGTATCGCGGGCTGACGACTATCGCGGCCCGCAGCCTGGCCCTCCGCCCGACTACCGGGCGAAGGTCTACCACGTCGACGGCTGCCCGCAGGACCCTGCGGGGGATGAGCTCCTCGGCTTGGACAACCTGCTTGTGGTCATGGGGCGCGAGGGGCTTAAGTTCTATCAGTCATCGGTGCCCTCGCTATTGGGCGGCCCGGACGGCATCATCGCGACCGACGACGTCGTCCTCATCAAGATCAATTACCAGTGGACGGAGCGGGGCGGCACCAATACCGATCTCTTGCGCGGATTGATCCGACGAATCGTCGATCACCCCGACACGTTCACCGGGGAGGTCATAGTCTGCGAGAACGCGCAGTTCAATTCCGTTAACGGCTTCGACCGCACGAACAACAACGCGCAGGATCACACTCTGTCTCCCCATGACGTAGTGGCCGGGTTCCAATCACTCGGTTATCCCGTCTCGCACTTCGACTGGACCGCCATTCGCTTCGCCTCGGTGAATGAGTACTCCGCCCTGGATATGGCGAACGGGTACGTGCTTTACGATTACGACCCTGTGCTCCACGGGCGCGTCTCCTATCCGAAGTTCCAGACAGATCAGGGGACCTACGTCAGCACCCGATACGGAATCTTCAACCCCGGCGCCGGAACGTACGATCGAGAGCGTCTCAAGTTTATTAATCTTCCCGTGCTCAAGTCCCACAGCGGCTACGGCGTTACCGCGTGCGTCAAGCACTACATGGGAACCGTTACGCGCGAGCTGGGAACCAACTCACACTCCGCCATTCAGTATGGCATACTCGGGGCGCTGCTCGGGGAGATCCAACCGGCACACCTGAACATTCTTGATGCCATCTGGATCAACGCCATTCCCGACGCGGGGCCATATACCAGTTACAGCCTGGCGACGCGACGGGACGAACTGGTGGCAAGCCTGGATCCGGTGGCGGCGGACAGGTGGGCGGCAGCGAATATTCTAGTCCCAGCCTTCATCGCCAACGGCTACACTCCACCTTTCAACAGAGCCGACCCCGATAATCCCGCCAGCAACTTCCGCGTCTACTTGGACAACTCCATGAACTACATCCGCGCTGCCGGATACGACGTCACCAATGATCCGGACCTGATCGACGTTTTCAGCGGCAGCGGCGCCGCGGGAGATTTCGATCTGGACGGTGACGTGGATGTTGACGACTTCGACCAGTTCGCCTCGTGCCACACCGGTCCCGCGGGAGGTCCCGTCTCTCAACCATGCTTGCCCGGCGACTTCGACGCCGACGACGACATAGACTGCTCTGATTGGGCGGCCTTTGCGTCTGTGTGGACTGACGCCGGCGCCATCCCCGAGTTCGCCCCTTGCAATCAGTCCGTCCCCGCTGTTTCCCTCTGGGGTATGGCCGTGGCGGCGCTTCTCATGCTTTGCGCCGGGACGATTGTATCGACCCGTGCCGCCGCTGCGCACTGTAGTGGTATCGCGGGCGGGGGAGCAGAGGGCAGTGCAAGCCGTCGAAAGTGATGGCGAGCTTCTTGGATCGAACTGCGGCTTCCGCGGGTGCAGCGGATGGGCACGAGCTTGTCACTGCCACTCGCCGGCGCCCGTAGGCGCGGTGGTGAATCGGTGCTGCCGCTCTACCATGTCGCGGTAGAGGCCTTCCCGTCCCAGCAGCTCGGCGTGCGTCCCCTGCTGTTCGATCCGCCC
>JBHHXS010000156.1:0-8328 GCA_046757145.1 Phycisphaerae bacterium
GAGGGATTCTCACGGATGAGGATCTGGCCGCCGTGGATCAAGCAGCGCTCGAGTGGTTTGTGGGGACTCCGCTGGCAGTAGCGATTCGCCGGGCCGGCGAGCGGTACAGAAGGGAGTTCCAGTTCATTGCCGCGGAGTCCCCCGCCTTCTTTGACCCGTCAGTGGGCCCATCGCGCGGCGATGACGTACTGGTACGCGGCGTGGTAGACGGTATCCTGCCGGGCGCGGATGGAATAGATGTTATAGATTTCAAGACGGACGCCGTTCGTGAGGAGCAGTTGGCGGAACGATGCGCGTGGTACCGGCCCCAGATGGAGCTGTACGCCCGGGCGGTGTCCCGGCTGTTCCGCAGCGACGTGCGGACATGCTGGCTTGTGTTCATGTCAGCAAGAAGGAGCGTCGCGCTGCCGGCGACCGGCCTGACCTGATGGCTCAGAACGAACGATTGAATCAGCGGGCCCTCGAGATAGGGCGTGA
Organism: Phycisphaerae bacterium; assembly: GCA_046757145.1. GTDB lineage: Bacteria > Planctomycetota > Phycisphaerae > UBA1845 > UBA1845. The sequence goes on from JBHHXS010000156.1 coordinate 478, forward strand.
GATTTTTGAGCGGGCGGAGCGCGCCCGCCCGAAGTGCTGGCAGAAGGCGTGGTGGCTCGAGCAGGCGACGCACCTTCTTGAACGTGACGAGGAGCTGAAGACCCGTGCCTTCATGTTCGTCGATTGCCTGCCGGCTCTGCGGACCCCCGCAGACATCGCGCGCCACGTCGACGAATACTTCGGTCTTGAAAGCGTGAACCTTCCACCCGCGCTGCGCGCTCTTGCGAGTCGGGGCACCCCGCAAACTCTGCGTGAAGAGTGCATCGGTTGGGGGGCGCGATTCGCGGCGACTCAGATGGCCGGGCGCTTCATCACGGGCTATAACGCCCCAAGCGCGATTAGGACGATTGAGCGCCTGCGCGAGCGCGGGATGGGCTTCACAATTGACGTACTCGGCGAATCCACCACGAGTCACGCGGGTGCGGACCGCTACGCAGCAGTCTACCATGAGCTGATTGACAGCCTTACGGCGGTTGCGCGGCGTTGGCGTCGAGTTCGAACGATCGATGAGGACTCGCGTGGCCCAATGCCTGCGGTCAACCTGTCGATCAAGCTGACGGGGCTTGATCCACACTTCGATCCCATCGCGCCGGAGCGGGCTGCTGAGAGGGTCGGCCAACGACTTAGACCGTTGCTTCGTCACGCTCGCCAGGCTGGCGCGTTCGTCAACATTGACATGGAATCGAGCAGGCATCGCAGGCTGACGCTCGATGTATTCAAGGCCGTCCTGCTTGAGGATGAGTTTCGCGACTGGAGCGATATCGGGATCGCCATCCAGGCTTACCTGACCGATGGTGAGCGCGACCTTGAGGAGCTGCTGGAGTGGGGCGGGCGTCGGGGTTCGCGGTTCACTATCCGCCTCGTCAAGGGGGCGTATTGGGATGCGGAGACGGCTGCAGCGGTGCGCGCATACAAGGTGCCGCCGGTGTGGACCAACAAATGGGAGTCCGACGCGTGCTACGAGCGAATGACCCGCGTTATGCTGGAGGGTGCGAACCTGATCAGGCCGGCGTTTGCCAGCCACAACGTGCGCTCGCTGGCCGTCGCCCTGGCTGCAGCGGCGGAGTTGGGCCTCTCGCCACGCGACTACGAAGTGCAGATGCTTTACGGCATGGGCGATCCGCTCAAGACCGCCATGGTTGAATTGCGCCAGTACGTTCGAGTCTACTGCCCGTACGGCGACCTTATGCCGGGGATGGGTTATCTCATCCGTCGGTTGCTGGAGAACACCTCCAACGACGGGTTCTTGAGGCAAAGCTTCTCCGATCGCGGCAGTCACGACCGGCTTCTTGATGATCCCACAGTAGCTCGACCGCCGAGCATATCGCTGCCGGCGCGTCACTACCAGGATACCAATCCCGAGGAGACTATGTCCGCTTTCACCAACGCATCCAACACCAACTTTGCCGAATCCAAGAACCGCGCCAAGATGATCGGTGCTCTCGAGTACGTCCACAGCGAACTGGGCCGCAGGTACTCTATGATGATAGGCGGCGAATCCGTAGCCGCCGACACCCACTTCGAGACTATAAACCCTTCCCGTCCTCGTGAGGTTGTCGGAGTCGTCGCGGATGGCACGACGGGCGACATAGATCGCGCCGTTGCTGCCGCCCGAAAGGCCTTCAGGCATTGGCGCGCCACGACGGCGCATGACCGCGCCAATCTGTTGCGGCTAGCTGCCGACCGCATCGAGGCACGCCGTTTCGAGCTGGCTGCAACGATGATCCTCGAGGTAGGCAAGCCCTGGCGAGAGGCTGACGCTGATGTGACGGAGGCTGTCGACCATTGCCGCTACTACGCGGACCAGATCGAGCGCATCGAGGCGCGCCCAAGGGTGCGAAATATCCCCGGGGAGAACAACATGCTCGTGTACTCGCCTAAAGGCGTGTGCGCTGTCGTCTCGCCGTGGGCGTTTCCTCTTGCACTTCTAACCGGCATGAGTACTGCGGCCCTGGCCGCCGGCAACACGGTCGTGATCAAGCCGGCACGCCAGGCATCGGCGGTGGCGTCGAAACTCGTCGAGGTTCTTCGCGACGTCGGGTTTCCCCCCGGCACGGTCAACTTCGTTCCCGGGAAGGGCGACGTGATCGGGCAGTACCTTGTGGAGCACGGAGAGGTCAACATAGTGGCCTTTACCGGCTCGCGAGAGGTGGGAACCGGTGTGTTGCGCGCCGGGTCCGCTCCCAGGTCCGGGCAGCCGTTCATAAGGAAAATGATCGTCGAGATGGGCGGGAAGAACGCCATCATCGTCGACGACGATGCCGATGTGGACGGCGCCGTCCAGGCCATCATCGACTCTGCGTTCAGTTTTGCCGGACAGAAGTGCAGCAGCTGTAGTAGGCTCGTCGTTCTGGATGGGATCTATGAACACCTCATGCCCAGGCTGCGTGAGGCGGTCGACTCGATTCCCATAGGCCCGGCTGACCACCCAGAGGTTCACGTGGGTCCGGTGATTGACGCTGAGGCGCAAACGAGGATCCACGGCTATGCCGAGCGCGGGTTGGTGGAAGGGCGGCTATTTATAAAGGCGAAGCTGCCTGCGATATGTGCCGACGGGTTCTTCGTGGCGCCCATGATCTTCACGGAGGTGATGCCGGACGCATGCATCGCCCAGGAGGAGATCTTCGGTCCGCTGCTGGCGGTTATACGCGTGCCCGACTTCGACCGGGCGATCGCCGTAGCCAATGGGACGCGCTACGCCCTTACGGGAGGCGTCTTCTCGCGTAGCCCGGGGAATATCGACCTTGCGACGCGGGAGTTCGCCGTTGGCAATCTCTATATCAACCGGAAAATCACCGGGTCGCAGGTTGACGCACAGCCCTTCGGCGGGTTCAAATTAAGCGGTACGGGAGTCAAGGCGGGTTCGCCCGATTACCTTCTCCATTTTACTGACGCACGGTGTATTACAGAGAACACTGCACGCAGCGGGCTCGTGCCTGACGAGCACTACACGCAGGTGCCGTGAAAACGTTGACAAGTGCCACCAAACAGGACGTGGCGGAAGCTGGAGTAACACAGGGATGAGCCTCGATTCCTTCACACTGACAACGCTGGTCAATGCGGTAGTTATTGCGGTGCTGCTGATGCTCGCCAACGCACTGTTCTAAACCACTGTACGCGCTTCAGCGAGACCCCTGAGTAGCTGTCTTGACGTTCGCGCGATCGTGCGGAGTCGGCGCCGTCGTACGAAAGCACACGCTCTTGCGGGTTTGAGCGTCAGATGCACTCGCCGTTGACACACGGCAGGCCGTCGCAGCAGTCACCGGCCGCGGTACACGGCTCACCGAAGGCTGCGCAGCCTCCCGGGGAAGTGTCAGGCCGCGTAAACGTATCAATGCAATCGCCCGAGCAGAACGGGGCTTCGATACCCCGATAGCTGCCCTGCCGAGAGGCTGTTCCGTCCGGATTCAGGGTTAGCGTGCCGGTTTCGGTGAAGGAGGCGTCGATGGCTTCGAAGGAGAAGACATTGCCGCACACCGTCCCTGCGAAAGTGGCTTCATCGTCAGAGTACGACGCGTCGCGACCGATCTGGGTAATGACGACGGAGAACTCGCCTCCGAAGCCCTCTCCACAACTGTTGGTGCACTGAAATACAGCGTCCCAGGGACCCGAGAAGTCTGCCGTGACCGCTTCATCACAGTCGTCCGGTTCGCCTCCTCCACCGGTGGGCGTCAGGTCGACGGCTAGCCCGTTGATGTTCATCGTAGCGTCCGCGCGTGAGATGACCTCCACACATACCGCGAACTCTCCGGCGTTAACCACCGATACGGAGGCCTCTGTCAGTGTGGCAGTCTCCGGCTCGACACCGACAGGCTGGAACTCCTCGTTGCCGACCACGGTGAACGGGCCGTATGCAACACCTGTTTCGCAGACGGTGTCAATCTCGCTGGCGGGCGCGATCCGGTATGTGGTCTGCGTTGTCAGAACCTGCTGCCGGACCGATGTCGTCTTTTCGTTCGGCGCACCGGTCGGCGTGACCGTCACGGTCTTCAGCGTGTCGGCCATGTTGATCGTGATGTTTTCGAACGGGCCTACCACCGTTGGGTATGCAAAGGTGTTGCGAAAGGTAACAGGTTCACCGGCCTTGAGCTCAATCTCACCCACCAAGATGCCTAGCGGTACAACTACCCGCGTGGCTCCGAGCCTGCCGCCGTCGCCGCTACCGCCTCCTCCGCCGCCTGATGGAGTGCATCCGAGAAGACCCAAGAGACAGGCAAGCGTTGCTAGGCAGCCCCGCATGGCTAGTTTGACCGTTTTCAAGTCCGCGCCTTTCGAGTAGAAACCGCAGCGAACCATGAACGCTTCGCGATAAGAGTTTACTGCCGTTCAACCGGGGCCACAAGGATACTCTCTGTCTGAAGGCTGGAGGTGGTCGCGAGGGTAGGCCGGGATAGCGGTACTGAGGGCTGCGCGGCAGTTTGCTCACCGCGAGCAGCTTCTTGGGGGGATGTTTCTCTCGACCCGGGCAAGGCGAGGGAAGTCATCGGAGAGTTCTAAGTAAGGCCCACTCAACTGGTTACGATCGTCGAGCCGGTGGGATGGACGGAGCACGGGATCTGAGAATCGGCAGAGTGGTCCGCTCCCACGTTGCCGAGGAACTTCATACCGGGATGTACTCGAAGTACCCTCCCTGGGCCCCACGACTTTGGTACGGAATGCGGCTGGGGTCCTGGTGGGGACTGCTGGCGCGGAACCGTTTCGCGGTCGGCCCGACCCGGTTGCCAATGGCGTTAGGCATTACCCTGGCCGCCGCGGGCAATTCGGTACTTAGTGCCATTCAGGCGGCCGTGTTCGGCGCGAGGGTCGCGCGCGTAGAGATCGAGAAAGCGCCCATCTTTGTCGTCGGACATTGGCGCACGGGGACGACGTTTCTGCATGAGTTGCTTGCCCTTGACGACCGGCATACTTACCCCACCACGTACCAGTGCTTCTCACCCAATCATTTCCTACTGACCGACAGGCTGTTTCCGCTTCTTTTGCGGTGGCTGGTGCCTCGGACAAGACCGATGGACGACCTGCCGCTGGGGCTGGCCCGGCCGCAGGAGGACGAGTTCGCCGTCTGCATAATGGGAGTCGCGTCACCTTACCTGGCGATCGCCTTCCCCAACAAGCCTCTGCAATTCGTTGAGTACCTGGATCTTGAATCGTCATCACCTGCTGCCCAAGCCCGCTGGAAGCGGGCCTTTGTCTGCTTCCTGAGACGCGTCGCTCTACGTGATCGGCGACGGCTCGTCCTGAAATCTCCTCTACATACGTCGCGCATGAAGGCGATCCTGGAACTCTTCCCTGCGGCCCGCTTCGTGCATCTGGTGCGGGAACCTCGTGCGCTCTTTGGTTCAACGATCAAACTCTGGAGAACACTGTATCGTCTGCATGGGTTGCGGTCCGTCCGGGAGGACGCTCTCGCGGAGCAGGTGTTCCGTGCCTTCGAGCGAATATATGAACGATTCGCGGAGCAACGGGATAAGCTCGATCCATCTCATTTCTGCGAGTTGCGTTTCGAGGAGCTGGTTCACGAGCCCATCCGGTGTGTGGAACGCATTTACCGACAACTTGATCTGGGCGGATTCGATGAGGTTCGTCCACGCTTGGAGGACTTCATCGCCGGTCTGGGAGACTACGAGGCTAGCCGATACGCGATCCCGCCCGAGACGCGTTCTGAGCTTGCCCGGCGCTGGGGTTGGTATGCGAAGCGATACGGGTACTCTGTGGAGGCATGACGAACAATCACCGAGGACTCCGGCGGAGACCGATATCCGCAGCCTGGAAATCAGGCGTGGCTGTCGAGCCGGCGGTCATAGATTCGGTAGCGTTTGGACAGCCTGGCGCCGATATGCTTGAGCGCCCGGATGTGAAGTTCCAGATCCTCGGGCACCCACGACATCTCTACGCGGCTGTACCCCTTGGCGATTCCAACCTTGTATGCCTCGTAGCCCAGCAGAAGGTCGACGCCCTGTCGTCGGTATGCGGGCTTGACGCCGAACGCAAGCGCCCGAACTGCGTCGATGCTCCGGGAATGCCAGAGTATCCTGGCCCATCCGATAGGAAAAAGCCGTCCATTGCCCCACTTCAATGCCTGATTCCAATCGGGTAGCACAAGGATGAAGCCGACAGGCTCCCCCTCGAGTTCGGCGAAGCGTACTAGGTCCGGATCCGCAATCCGCAACAGCTCCGCGGCCATGCAGCCGACCTCGCGATCGGTCATAGGAATGAAACCCCAATGTGATGCCCACGCGGAATGGTAGATGTCCCTGATTATGGCGATGTCGCGCTGAGATTGCCTCTTGTCGAAGGGACGTGTTCTCACGCCAAGCCTCTCAGTTGCGAATTCAATGAGCTCAACCACGCGATCGGGAAGCGGATTATCTTTGCCGGCTTCATAGGCGAATAAGTCCTTCACCTTCTTGAATCCCGATCCTTCAATCAGGTCGACATAATAAGGCGGATTGTAGGGCATCATGATCGAGGGGGGACGATCGAACGGTCCAATCAACAGCCCGCATTCCTCATTCATCGAATAGTTGATCGGACCGCGCATAATGTTCAGCCCGCGGGCTCTCAGCCATCCGGCCGCCTCGGTAAAGAGCTGCCCGGCGACATCGGAGTCGCGCACGCACTCGAAGAACCCGAAGTACCCGACGTGCTCATCGTGCACTGCGAGGTAGCTATCGTCGCTCATCGCCGCGAGCCGCCCGACAACGCGCCCGTCGCGTCGCGCGAGGAAGAATTCCGCCTGGCCATGTTCGAAGAACGGATTCACCGATCGGTCGAGCTTCCGCCGTATGTCGCGGCGAAGCATCGGCACCCAGCATGGATCGCCACGGTAGATCTGCCAGGGCACCTCGACGAAGGATCTTAGATCGGAGATGCATCGTATTGGCGCGACGTCTACCGGCATGGCGGAGTCATATCACACCCAGATCCCGCCCGACACTGCAGAACGCGCCGAGGACGGTGTCGAGCTGGTCTTTCGTGTGGTCGGCCGTGAAACTGATGCGGATGAGTTCTTGCCCGCTGGCAACCGCGGGGCTGATGATCGGATTGGCGAATACGCCTTGTTCGAGCAGCGACTGCGCGAAGACGGCGGTCTTCATCCGCTCTCTCAGAATAACGGGGATGATCGGTGTTTCGCTGTTTCCCGTTTCATATCCCAACGCACGCAGGTTATCCACGGTGTAACAGGTGTTCTTGCGAAGGCGTGTTCGGCGGTCGGGCTCTTGCTCTATGATGTCCAAGGCAGCCAGAGCCGCAGCGACAGACGCGGGGGGAATGCTGGCACTGAATATGCACGGGCGTGCGTGATGTTTCAGGTAGTGGATGACCTCCTCATCGCCCACAACGAACCCGCCTGCGGAGGCAAGCGACTTGCTGAAGGTCCCTGCAATCACGTCGACCTCGGATTCGACGGCGAAGCGCTCTGCGGTACCTCGCCCCGTATCACCTAGCACCCCGAGCCCGTGCGCGTCATCGAGCAATACGGCGGCCTGGTAAGTTCTGGCGAGCTTTACGATGTCCTGAAGAGGCGCGAGCGCACCGGCCATACTGAATACGCCGTCGGTGACGATCAGCTTACCGTTGCCGGGATCAGTCCGGGCAAGCAGTCGTTCGAGATCGGCCATGTCCGCGTGTCGGTACTTTCTGACTCTCGCGGGGGCAAGGCGGCACCCATCCACTAGGCTCGCATGATTGTGTCTATCGGAGAATACAACGTCACGTGGCCCAGCCAGCGCGGAGATCACCCCCAGCTGGGCCTGATAACCTGTGGGAAACAACAATGCAGCCTCACGTCGAAAGAACTGCGCGAGCTGCGACGCCAACCTCTTGTGCAGATCCAGCGTGCCACAAAGAAGT
>JBHHXS010000157.1:0-8293 GCA_046757145.1 Phycisphaerae bacterium
GCCCTCGGTATCCGTTGCGCCGCGTTCGGTGTATCTGTTGTATACGCCGTCGATGAAGCGACCGCGGAAATAGCTTTCGAACGCGTACCTGAAACGGCCGTCCGTCAATGGGCCGACCCCCAGCGGAACGTCAAATGCGAGGTACGTTCCATCCTCTACTTCGAATGGAAGAACTGCCATACTCCCCCCCCATCCACCCGGGCCGCTGATCCCATCGGTGTGTCGCAGGTGGATCTGTCCGGAATCGCCGGAGGAGGAAAGCATGATCGGCTCAGAGAATTCCACGCCGCGCACTACAAACTCGAAACCATCCCCATAGCCTGTACGCTCATCATCGTCCGCATCGATGAACAACTGGAACTCCCATCCCCTATGGACGGATGGGGGGGGTGCGAAAGCCACACCAAAGTGCGCACGTTCAGCGTCGTACACACCCAGAATGGATTGGATTTCCCCGTCAGCCTTGACCGTCGCAAGGACGGCGAGAAAAACCGCCCACACCCGGATGGGACACAACAGCATCGGCGCTACAGGCGCTGGATACCCCGCCCCTCGACGCACCCCCGGGTACCTCTACATCGCCGGCGACACCGAACTCACGAAGCGAACTGCGCCGCGACGATCGTAAGAAGGTTAAGTCCCTAGCAACTTCGCGTGGACATTCAGGAGACCGCGCATTACTCCATCGTCCCCGTCCACCCCCTGGACTGGCCCGCAATGTACGTCAAACGATGTGAGGTGTCCACTACAACGCAGGATTCATTTGGCTATGTGGCTGTTACCGCGCGCCCCTCCCCACCACTCATGCAGCGAGTACACTAACGCTGCATCTCCCGGAGCATCGTGCAGCGAGGTCGCGCAGCAGTGGGGATGACGCAAATCAGGTCGGCAGGAAGAATCTCATGTACCGGCCGCGGGAAAGCGCGCCCAAGACCGCCCGATGCGCGCACGCAGAAGGCCTGCGAAAATCACAGCCGTGAACAGGCCCGCTCCTATGCCGCAGGGTGCCGAGGACCTGGTGCGGGCCGTAGGGGCCTGGGGGGCGTCATCCTCAGGCGCGATCACATGATCGTCAGAAGAATCTACGGAACGATCCACGGGAGGATCGACAGAAGGATCGATGGGAGGGTCGACAGAGTTGGGCTCGCTGTCCGGCAGCCCGACGTCATCTGTAAGTGGAGCAACCTCGGTATCATCTGCGACGTTGCCGATGGGATCCACCTCCACCATGGGACCCGCGTCGATACCAGACGTTTGGAGTCCGTCAACCGTGTCTTCAATGCGCCCAGCGAAGTACGTCTCGAATGTGTAGCGAAAAGCATCAACCGGCATGCCGGTGCGACCGCCAACCGGAATCTCCAGTATCACGGTGCCCTCTCCTGTGGTTATCACGTGAACGGCCCCCACCGCTGTTCCCCAGCCCCCGGGGCCGCCTCCGCCCGCGGTGTCGCGCAGTGACACATGCTCGGAATCAGTGAACTCCACGCCGCGCACCAAGCGCTCGAAACCACCCCCGTATCCCGTGCCCTCATCCCCGTCGGTATCCACAAATAACTGGAACTCCCAGCCATCTTCGAGGTCACGCGCGTACAAAAACGGGACTTCGAAGTGCACCGATCTGCCGATGGGAGCCTCTGCGCCCTCGATCGGCTCATTCGACACGGGCAACTGCAGTGGTGACGCGATCACTACCAGTTGGACGACTATACCAATACCGTAACACATGCCGGTACATGCTAGCACGTGATTTCTATAAAACCCAGCAACCCCTGAGCATGCTGAGGCCGCCGAGTGACAGAAAGCAAGGTGCCGCAGCCCCGGCACAGGCGTCCACGCCGCCTTGGACGCCAGCCGAGCAGGCGCCCGCCACCCACACAGCGGTCTCTGGACCGGTAACAAACCCCCACCGGTCGCGCACAGCAGCGTATCACGGAGCTGGTTGACAGGTCTGCGCAGTGTTACTGCTAGCGATCACCTCAAGCCATGGGATCTCACGCGGACGAGTCGCTTTTCCAGCACGCGCAGCCTGCCGCCGAGCGTGCGCCGACGCTGGTCTAAGGCCCCTATCCGAAAGACGAAGCTGAAACGCGGGCCTATTCCCGCGGGATCCACCCACAACTCGTGATCGCGATATACTGAACGCCGCCTGGTTGCTCGATAATCACTGCTACGCCCGCTAACCTCGTCGTGAGGCATGCCTTACCTACGAAGCAATGAGATCCCGCTGCATTACAGCTTCATGGAAACTAGCAGCGTTGAAACTGAGTGAAGCTGCCGCCGGGGCGCTGCAGCGCGGATTCACAAGTTTCTCGCGCGCCGGCGGGTGTTGCACACCCGCGCGCGGAGTGAGGAGCTCGCACCCAACACACCCGCACATCGCCACGTACCGCACCTCCAGCCGCTCGCCGCGTACTATTGAGCTGCAGGCAAGGCGTACGGCACCAGAACATCCCACTGTTTCACCGCTGTGTGTGTCTCATCGCTGCGGCAAGGCGGAGCGACTCACAGCACTGAAAACGAATCTGCTTGCGACCATTCTAAAACTCCCGCTCCAGAGAAGGCTCAGACAGGATCCGGAGCGCATTTGCAGTGCTGTGAACGGTGACAGGTCCATCAACCTCGTATATGAGGTTGCACATCGGCTGCAGGTGCCGCGTCACGTCCGACAGCCTGGCGCTGCTGGAAAGCACCGTTATCCGTCGCCAATGACCTTGGCGCATGCATGCAGGCGTCGAATTCCTTGGCCAGCCCGCCGAACTCGAGATCGAACCGGGCTTGTCCGGGATCATCAACTGACGCTCCTTACACTGCTGATGCCCCAGATTCGCTCAACGTTCCGCTGCGGTTTTGTCGAAGTGTAGAGGAGTTTAACGAGAAAGCTTCTGGACAACCGCAGCGGATGCCCCCGGAAGGCCGCCGGGACGCGCTAGCACGGCTCAACGGACAATATTACGATGGCAAAACAGGCGCGATGCATGGGTTACTTCGCGGGCAAGGTTCCGGCGGTGACGCTGGTTTTATGGGCTGTCGGCTGTACGGCAGAGCACCGCATAAACCTCGCTGAGTTTCAGCAGCGCATGCGTGCGGAAGCGGTCGCCGAGCCCGACCAACAGGTGCCGCCCGTCGACGTCGATCGCCTGCTCGGACCGTACAAGGTCGGAATGGGAGACGTGCTCAGCGTTACTGTGGTTGGGGGCGGTGACGCCGCGCCAGCACCAACCTTCCACGCCCGCATCGATCGTAACGGCGAGATTGACCTGCCGCTGATCGGCCGCCTCCGAGTCGCGGACCTGGAGCTGCAAGACGTCGAGCACGAGATCCGCTCCGCCCTCGTGCCGCAGGTGCTGACCCAAGCTGCGGTTTATGTCGAGCTGGTGTACGCAAACAGCACCGAGGTCGTCGTTGTTGGTGCCGTCAGCAACCCAGGCCTGATCCCGCTGCGCCGCACCGAACGCACGATGCTCCACGCGATCGCCGCGGCCGGGGGAATGTCCGACCTCGCGTCTGGAGAGGCTACTCTACGGCGCATCCATCACCCCGGGCAATCCGTCACTTTCAATCTTCGCGACCCGGCGGAGCTGCAGCGCGCGATAGCGATCGACCCGCTTGGCGCCGGCGACATCATCGAGGTGCACGCCGCTCAGCCCAACACCGTGTTTGTAGGCGGGCTTGTCAAACGCGCCGGGCCCCAGGCGTATCCCGCTGGAACTGAAGTAACCATCATGCAAGCGCTGGCTGCAGCGGGAGGCATCCGCACTGACGTGTTTCCGAAAGAGGGAACTCTCATACGACGAGGGCCCGACGGCACCGACACGCAGGTTAAGCTCGACCTCAATCGCCTCGCACTCGGGCAGGACCCCAACATCACACTTGCCCCTGGCGACATCCTGTGGGTCCCGGAGACCTGGGAGACGCGCGTGCAGAACTTCATCAATCAGAACATCTTCCTGCGCGCCGGCGTCAGTGTGAACTACACGGTCTCAGGTGTGGAGTTCCTGAACAGGCGTAACCTGCAGACCCGGCAAGTCAGCGGTGGTACTCTTCAAGATTCGTTCGACCCACTTGGCTTCCTGGGACGCAACACTGCCCTGCAGGGCATACAAGGAACCCTGGCGACCCAGCCGTAGACAAACACTATAACCCGGCGGTTGGGGCGCGGATAAGCGCTAAACGTCCATCCCATACCACGCCACGCGGATGGTGCTTCAAACGTCAGCGCAGGATCAGCTCTATATCGCCCGCTGCTCGGTTGCCCGCCTGGTCCATTACAACAATGGTAACCGTGTGGCGCCCGGAAGACACACCGCCCAGACGCCACCGATAGCTCACTCCGGAAGACCTTCCGGTGAGCGCCGCTACAAAAACCGACTCACCGTCCACGAGCCATTCCACCGTCGCCAGTCCCAACGCAGCGGTGACCGTAGCACGTATGGTGACGTCGCCTGAAACCGTGCTGCCGGACGCGGGTGACTCAAAGGTGACACTGGGGCTGGACTCCGTATGCGATCCATCACCGGACTCCTTGAACCTCACACGCATGCTGTACATGCGTGACGCATTGCCAACGACGTCCGTGGCTACGAACGCGAGCTCGTGCGCTCCCGCCGAGAATGCTTCCGTTTCAATCACAAAGCGATAGGGAGCCCTGATATCCGTTGCAACGGCGATGTCATCAACAAACATAACGACGTCGGCCACACCCGACTCGTCGGTGGCCGTCACCCTGGCCACGTACCTGCCAGACAAGACCGCTGCCGGAGCGGGCCTGTCGATGTCAAGACTTGGCGGCGTGTCATCCGGGATGACGGAGGCCCAAGCTGCTTGGTCGACGGCCAGCGCGGCGTCGACCAACCCGAGCCCGTACGTGTCGTCTTCGCCCCTAGCGCCCAGGTCCTCCGCGCTGTCCCGGATGGCTTCACTGATCGACACGGGCCTGAGCTCCGGATTGACCGACCACGCCAGTGCCGCTACCCCGGATACGATCGGGGCGGCGAACGACGTCCCGTTCCCCAGGCGGTAACGAGAGCCGACCGAAGTGGACCGTATCGATGTACCGGGAGCGACAAGATCGACGAAGGGACCACGATCCGAGAAGGACGCGATGTCGCTCGCGTCATTGACGGCTCCAACGAACAGCGCTTCGGGGTAACCGGTTGCCTTTCGCTCTACTCCCCCGTTACCCGCACTGATCACTACAAGCGCTCCGCGGCTAAACGCCAGCTGGGCGGCTGAACGCACGACGGCATTGGACCACAGCGGAGCGAAGCTCACGTTGATTACGCTTGCCCCCTCGCCCAGGGCCCAGATGATGCCCGCGGCGATGTCCCTGCCGGTAGCTGCTCCCTCGTCGTTGGTTACCCTGACCGCGAGAATCGAGCTTGCGCCTGCAACGCCTGCGACGCCGGTGCCGTTGTTGGACATCGCCGCGGCGACACCCGCTACCTGTGTCCCGTGACCCACGACATCATCGAAATCTGCGTTGCCGTCGACGATGTTCCATCCGCCGAGGATGTTGTCCTCAAGGTCGGGATGATCTGCCTGCACACCAGTGTCCACGATTGCAATGATGATCTCGCCGTCCCCGGCTGTGGTATCCCACGCCGATGGAACACCGATCCGCTGCAGATAGGGCTGTCGAGTGAAGAGGGGGTCGTCCGGCAGGGCAGTCGTGTGGAAGACGTAATTCTTGTGGATATTCTCGAGGAGTCCGCTCCCGGCGAGTTCCTCGGCGACCGCATGGAGCCTGTCACTCTCGACACCAAGTACGGTCAAGTCGATCTCCTCCAGGTGGGTGATCACCTGGCTGCCGGCTGCTGCATACAAGCTGTCCAGCGTCGCGACGTCAGCGCCGGGGTATGGCTGAACAAGCAGCTCCGTTTCGACTATCGGAAGTTCCGCCAGTGCCGGATCGGCATCGTCCGCAAAAACCGTTGTGCCCTCGGGTTCATCGGTGATGACCGACGACATCGTGCCGCCCGACCCTGCCGGGGCCACTCCGCAACCGGAGAGCAACATAGCCAGCAAGATGAACGAGCATGCGGTTATCGGAGCCGGTCGTATCATCGTTCCACCCGTTTTCATCAGCAGGAAGTACCCCCAACGCTCTGCGGGTCCATTGAAAGCATCACATATAGATCGACCGCATGTAGCGAACAATCCCGCGCGCCGCACGCTCACGTTTTCGGACCGCGCAGCGTAAGCTGCGGCGGCAAGTTTGCACTTGTGATCTCGGTACCGACGTGCATAGAATATTTCGTCGCTGACGGGGCGCAGTACGGGCCGTCCACGTAGTCGCCGCACGTCCGACCGACCGGACGATCGTCGAGATTAATGGGGAAAGGGCATGAACGCTTTACTGAGTACAGGCGCCATCACGGCGCTGGCCTGTGTCGCTTGCTTGTCAGCCTCATCCGCTCGCGCTGATTTCACACCCGTGCGCGACAGCGGCAGTGAAGCTACCGTTCAAGAGATCTTCGACCACTATTTCACGGTGACCGCGACGGGCGCTGACACGGGCGTAATGGGTGCAGCCCATGAATCGTACACCTTTGCCGACGGCAGCACCGCCACACGCATCAACGACTTCGGTGCCGGTCACGCCTCGCCCATCGATCTTCTCACCGGGACATCCAACGACTTGGATTCGATATGGACTGACGGCGTATCAGTGTTCACAGCCGAGGCGAGGTTCGCAGGTTTCTCCCAGAGTTTTGGAATTGACACGACACCCGGCGACGGCGTGGACCATTCCGCATTGTTCAGCGTCTCCGGCAACGGGTACACCGACACCGGTTTGGGAGGCGCCGGTGGACCGATGCACTTGACCGGCGAGTGGTCATGGACGCGGGGCGGAAGCGGTCATGGCCCCTGGTCGTCGAACCCGGCCGATAACCCGGACGGGCTAGACCATATGATTACCTATCAGATCGACGACAGTAGCGCTCAGACGGTGTGGTGGCTCTTCTTCGAAGACCTCAACTCGCTAGGGGACAAGGACTACAACGATCTGGTCGTCGAAGTGCGTGCCGTCCCAATTCCGGTACCCGGCGCTGTCGCGCTCGGCGTGGCGGGTTTCAGCGGGTTTGCACTCCTGCGCCGCCGACTGAGATAGCTGCGGCCTTCCCGCCGAACTCACACCGGTGCCATGTGTGTGACACTCCGTGACACCAGTATAGCAAGGCTCGAACGGGCCTAAGGGCGGGAAACGATCACGATGTTGTCGGGAAGGAACGACAGCGCTGCCGCGATCGTGTCCCACGGCACGTCCCCCTCGCTGGGCGCGAATTGCGGAAGCAGTGTCCTGTCCTGTTGGACGAGCGCCGCAAGTTGGCGCGCACTTCTCTCGATGGTGGGCAGACTCAGGCCTGCCCATGCGTACTGTTGAATCGGAAACGACACCACCCCGGGCCTTATCACGTGCACGTGGTTGCCACGCGATGCAATCAGCCGTCCCAGGTCATATTCGATGTGGTGGTAGCGCTGTGTAGCCTCCAGTGCTACTCCGGAGTCCATGACCGCAGCGCCGTCGCCCGTGAGAGCCCCCGTTGTCGGAATGCAGCGCCACTCCGCCGGCTCCGACCAGAAGTTGCAGACTTTATCGAGCATGTTTACCTTGACCGGAAGCTTCGAGTTCTAACGCGCCTCGGACCTGCGCATCCGTTCAGGGTAGGGCGCAGTACCGTGCCCGCCGCCGAATCATGACGTCTGGACCTACGGCAGCCAACATTTAACATCATCGAGCTGCAGACCTCCCAGCTCCAGCGCCGGGAGTATAAACATTATCGGCAACTTCCGCTCAGGATGTGTTGCAGTATAACTGTCAATTCTGCGACGCACGCAGCGGCATGAGCTGGCGCAGGCGGGCGTCGCGGCACGCGAGTCGCGTTGTGGGACAAGTGGGGCGCCTGCGACCTCGCTTCCGGTCGACGGGGTCTGACCAGGTGCCCCCGTGGAGCCAAGGTCAACGAGACGCGGGCATTACCCGTCGCACAGGCGGTCAAGTGTAAGCCACGAGCGTTGACACCTCGTTCTTCGCGTAGCTCGGCTGCCTCACCCGGCCGTCTTCCCCCCGAACACGGGAGCCGAGAGCAAACCATGCGTCAATCCGCCGCAACCGCCGCGTGACCCGCCTGGCGCTCGCGCCGCGCCATTGCAGCGTACATGGTCAGGCTGACGAGTGACAGGCCTACCGCGACCAGCCACACAGGCCAGCCGATCCGGTTCCACAGCCACATCCCCGCGAGCGGCGCGATCAATCCGCGCACCCCGGTGAGCGACACGTGGATACCCATGT
>JBHHXS010000158.1:0-8176 GCA_046757145.1 Phycisphaerae bacterium
AAGCGCTACTCGATAGTCAGCACCCCACTGCGAGCCCGGTGCTATCGATGCAGTGTCCGGACAGAGGAGAAGCACTGCAATCAGGCCGAAATTCGACGGGTTGAAGTAGTGGCGCTTGCTGCCGCGGATCAGATACTTCGACAGAATCCCCCAGGCCGAGGCGACAACAAAAACGCGCCAATCGTAGCTCTCGAGCAAGATCCCGATACTCAGACCGGTCAGGTAGGCGCTCAGGGGTACCGTGATCTGCCGTACGACAACAGCCATCAAGACGAAGTCGAGCACCAGCGCGGTGCCGATTGCAGCAGTAAGCTGAGCGGGATTGCGGTTGAAATAGTAGGTCGTCTGCCCGAGCACCACCCACAACGTCTGCGCCACGGCAACCATGACGCGCGGGTCTTTCCAACTCGGAATCACCAGCCGCAGGGCGGCACCGCGCGGTGCCGTTCGAGCGGGCTCGAACTTCTCGCGTTGCGCTATGACAACATCGGTCATCGTCAATCCCACATCAAAGCCAGATCCGTCATCGGGTTGTCCAGCTCGGACCTGGCGCGGTCCAACTCCTCCTCCAGTCGATCCAGCACCTGTGCGTCAGGCCATCCGTAACGCCGACGTACCGCCTGCTGCACACTTGGGTCACCCGAGCGATTCTGGGCGATCTGCCACCACGATCGGGCGACGCCCAGCCGACCCGCTTTGACATACGCATCGCCGACGGCAAGCGCCAGTATCGCCTGAAGGCGAGACGAGACCGTGCCGAAGGTCCGCCCAATCGCTACACACAGGCCCAGGTCTCGAGCGGCGGCGTCAGGAGGCGTCTTGTCCGCTTCGGGCCAAACCAGGCGAGCGGGACGGTGGAGGTTGTTCAGTCCCCGGGCGAAAAGGGCCGGTACGTACCCGGGATTACCGTCGTCGATGAGCTTCGTCAGGATGTTCACCGCTTCGACGCTCGCGGGGGCCTTTATCTCAAGAGCGGGGAAGAGCAACATGCGGTCGACCCAGGAAAGCGCAAGCTGCACACGAATCTCACGTGCATCATCCTCGTTTGACAGTGCCTCGAAGAAAGCGACGGGTTCATTTGCGATGTACGGGGGCAACACCGAGCCCAATTGGGCGTGTCGGCGCGACGACGCTAGCAGCGCGCGCTGCACGGTGAAGACGGCCATCCGGTACGCATTCCCGAATACCAGGTTCGCCGGCGCGCGCCTCGCCCCCTCGCGGATCATTTCCAGACCGCGCTGCGAATCGCCTTCGCGAATCACCTTGAGGCCGTCGCGGACCAGCCGCGCCGCCTCGAGCGTTTCACCGCTGAGACCCACAACCGCCGATTCACTTGCGCCGTGCGACCCGCGAACGAACCGATCGAGTCGTTTCAACTCAGGCAGATCGGCGAGCCCCGTGTCTGCAATACCAAGCCCCCTCGGCAAAGCCGGCAGGTCAAACATGCCCACGCGCGACCAGGCGAAGGCGGAGGTCAGCACCACCGCTGCCGCCGCCCATAGCCAACGCCGACGGGGCGTCGGCTTACGCACCGCAGTCGCCGTCACATTACCAGACATCATCGATGCGCTACCTCGAACACCGGCTCCTCGATTGTTGTGTGTCGATTGACCAAGGCTCGGGCTGCGTCGCCCTCAAAAACCTGTCGGCGTCCACTCGGCCAGCGGACGGTGACCCGACGGTCGACATCTCGACGGGCGATGCCGAAATGAACGCAATGCTCCGACTGTGACGCGAAGCCCATGCCGCCTTGCACTTCGCGGATTTGTAGTCCGGAGACCGACTCGACCGAAACGCGTGCGCCGACGGAATCGGCTGTGGACGCGAATCCACGTCCGTTGAGTACCACCGGCGCGTCCGGCCGACCCCTAAGCCTTAGACGAAGGAATCCGTTTTGTGCCAGGCCGGAACCCTCTGCTACGCCGCTTCCGGACACATTCATGTAGAACGCCGCCGGAGCACCCTGGTTGGCAATATACATGTCCACGCGGCCGTCGAGGTTGAAATCGGCCAGGGCTATCCCTCGACCGTTGTACCGATCGACGATGCCGGCTTGCATGGCAGCCTCGACAAACCGTGGCGTGTTGTCGTCAGCGGCACGAGAATCCCGTGGAATCTGCACGAAGAGGCGTCCACGCTCGTGCCCGGAGAGATCACGATCCCCCATCTCGGGCCAATCGCGCGCGTCAGCCGTCTGATTCTTTGTCTGCGTGACCATCTCCTGAATGCGGTACCAGTAATTGTGATCGCCGTCCCCCGTAACGAAACCGTTGACGGTGTAGATGTCCATCAGTCCGTCGTTGTTGAAATCCGCGAACTTCCCGCCCCAACCCCAGCCGCCGTCGAACGTGGCGCTCTGTTTTGCGATGTTTCGGAATCCACGTCCGCCTGGGAAGGTTGGGTCCAAGCAGTTGAGCCACAGCATGTTCCCTTCGTCGGTCTTGTAGCGCCTTTCCAGGATGTTCGTAACGTAGATGTCGAGGTAACCGTCGTTGTTCACGTCCGCAATGTCGACGTTCATCCCTTTCCACCAGTCGTTTCCCACGCCCGGGTGGCCCTTCGGATCGACAATGGGACGGAACCGCGGCGGATCCTCCGTCGCGCCGGTGTTCAGGTAGAACTCGTCGGGGCCGAAGTCGTTGGCGAGGTACAGGTCGGGCCAGCCATCGTTGTTCAGATCGCCGGACCCGACTGCGAGCGTCCATCCGGTATACGTCAATCCGACAGCCTCGGTGACGTCCTCGAAGGTGCCGTCGCCCCGGTTGCGATAAAGGACGTTGCGCCCGCCGTTGTCCGCGTGGGTGAACGTCTCATGCATCACGCGCGTCGTTACCGGGTTCCAGAGATCGTTGCGGGCGAGCCTGCCGGTGTCGGGGTCTCGCACGGCTTCGGCGAAGTAGTTGCCTACGAGCAGGTCTATCCACCCGTTGCGGTCGTAATCTAGGAATGTGGCGGCGTTGGCGTATCCCCAGTAGGCAGCACCGGATCGCGCGCTTACATCAGTGAAGGTGCCGTCGCCATTATTGTGGAAGAGCTGATTCGGCTCCGCCCACTTAACCACGTACAGATCGAAATGCCCGTCGTTGTCAACGTCGCCCCAGATCGCGTGCATGGACGCGCCGTGCGGGTTGCCGCAACCTACGCCCGCCGAATCGGTCTCATCCTGGAAGGTTCCGTCGCCGCGATTGCGGTAGAGCACATTGGAGTCTCCCCGGCCCGAATTGACAACGTAGAGATCGGGATAGCCGTCGTTGTCGTAGTCACCGGCCGCCGCCCCCGCACCGACCGAAGACAACCACGGCATGATGTTGGCAAAGACATCGCTCAGGCGAACCATCGTGTGAACATTACGGCAGCGCGCCTGCTCCGCGCGCTCGACGAAGTGTACATCGACGTACTCCTGTGTGCTGGGTACCGGTCGCAGCCAGGCGGTTCCGGCCGCGAGCACTAGCGTCATCAGGGCGCACCTGAGCAACATCCGGGCGCGTGCGCTCAACATCGAACCCCCAGGCGGCCCCGGCAAGGTCGACGTCGCCTAGCGCTACGCACGAGAAAACAAAACAGCTTCAACGACGACACGCCGCAGCCCGTCCTCAACCCACTCAAACGGTGTTCCCCTTATCTTGTTCGACCCAGCTCCTTGTTCGAGCCAACGTGGTTTCAGCAACCGACTGACGAGGAGCCGCGGCTGGATCGCTCCGTGTAACGCCCCTACTCAGACAGTGTAGCGCATACGGCTGTTAATCTGACACGGGACGGACCGGTCCAGTGACCGTGGCGCATAGGAACCACGTACCAGCCGTCCTGGAGCAAGGCGTCAAGCTCTCCGACCCGACGGGAAACCCGGCTCACTCTGTGCAGCTCTTGGAATCATTATAGAGATGCGGGTATTCGCTGACATCTCCGGTGCAGATCAAGCTCCCCGTAGGGGTGTGCAGCGGTGCAAAGGACCTATAACTACACGCGCCAGGCTGCATCCGTCCAGGTGGCGTGCGCGCCCTCTGAGCGGGCAACCCATGCGTTCTACCCGGATTCTCGCTCCCGTCGATACACGGACTCTCTGCCCCGCGGACACACCGTGCGGGCGTGCACCTCGCTCTACCACCCAGCCTCGTTCGAAGACGGAGCAGCGGCAGACGCAGTGCCCGGTGTCTCGGGAGCGTCACAGTCCGACGGAGCCGGCCGGCCTACGCTGGCTCCAACGACGCCTGGAGCGACTTCGCATCGCGAAGGTCGACGAACCCGTCACCATTCGAACCGGCCCGCCGCACGGTTTTACAGCGATGAGAGTACGTGTTTCCGGCGTTGAGCACGCGCTTTGGGATCTCTACTGCTGCGCTTGATGCGCCGCCCGTCGCGCGTGCGTACGGTTCCGTTTGCCGTGTCCGCAACACTCGTCAAGGGGTCGTCAGCTCCGTCCAAGCGGTCCCCGGGCACGATCGCGCTGAGACGCCGGCGGATCTGCGCCGCGTAATGGCGTGACAGTTCGATGCCGAGGAATCGGCGGTTCAGTTTCTTTGCGACTGCCAGGGTGGTCCCGCTCCCTCCGAAAGGGTCGAGCACGGCGTCACCCTCGTTGGAGCATGCCTTGATGATCCGACCGAGCAGTTGCTCGGGCATCTGGCATCCGTGGAACCCCATTCGCTCCTTGAACGTCCCACACACGCGTGGGAAATACCACGTGTCGCCGTCGGCGCCAAAGCCGTGTGGCAGGTCCTGCGGTCTTAGTATCCATGAGGCGTGAGGCGCGGGGCGTACGATCCATGTATCGTCTGGAAGTCGGCCCTTGGGATTCGCCCGCTTGTCCCCGTAAACGAGCTGACGAGCGGAGGGCACGCGAACGGTTGACTCATTGAACGTGAAGTTTCTTGCATCCCGAACGAAGTGGAACAGGTGAGTGTGCGAGCGTGCGAACTTGCCTTTGCAGTGAACACCGAACGTGTAGTACCAGATAACCCAGTTACGGCAGGTGAGCCCCAGTTCGCGCGTGGCCAGCACCTTCAAGTCTGCGGCGTATTCATCGCCGATGGCCAGCCAGAATGTCGCGTCTCTCTTGAGCACGCGGATTACGCGCTCCATCCAACGCTTGGACCAGGCAAGGTATTCCTCGGCCGACCTTCGATCGTCGTATTCGTCGTAATCGTACCCGATGTTGAAGGGGGGGTCCGCGAAAACCAGGTCGATGCACGCTGCCTCGATCTTTTCAAGCTTGGCAACTGCGTCGCCCTGGATGATCCGATTCATCTTGCACGCCATATGCTCGTCCTCCGTGATAATGTGCTATCCTCTGCCGCTGGAGCCTTCTTCACCTCGGATAGTAGCGGGTTCTCACCGGCGGACAAGGACGGCCCTCCCGCAGGATGTTCCGCATGCAGCGGTATGGGAGAATCTGACAGTCCGATGGCGTCAGCCGTGCTCCATACGCGACCCACGCACGCCCTGCCCCGGAGGCTGCGAAGAATGACCGCCCCGCAGGGTTGGCGACACCACGCGACATTCGCTAAGATAGACGGTTTCTAGCAGGCACCGGTGACCTTGCGAATATGAAAATCACTGATATCCTCAAAAAAGAGTGCGTTCTCGTTCCTCTCAAGGCGACTGACAAGATAGCCGCGATAACCGAGCTGGTTGACTCGCTGGCCTTCAACGGCCTGCTCGACGACCGCGACCAGGTGCTCAAAGCAGTTCTCACACGCGAGGAGACACGCTCCACGGGTATCGGACGCTGCCTGGCGGTTCCACACGGGAAGTCTCGCGGGTGCAGGACGCTTGTCATGGCGGTTGGAAAGGCCGCCACGCCGATTGATTTCGGAAGCCCCGACGGAAGACCGTGCAACGTAGTCGTGCTGCTGGCAAGCCCGGTCGACAAGACGGGTCCACACATCCAGGCCCTGGCCAGCATAAGCCGGATGTGGCAAACCGACACCTTTCGGACGAAGGTAGCACAGGCACAGACCAGCGACGACCTCTTCGACGCTATTCAACACCACCAGGCCTGACGCTCCGCCCCGAACCAATCTGTGTGATCCAGCGCCGCGGCTCCAACCCGCAAGCGCGTGGGACATTGACGAAACTGCTCATCGGCCCGACGCTGATCGCCCGCGCGTCGGTCTGAGAACCTCTCGCCCCGGCCTTTGCGAAGGGCGGGGAGGTGGCCGCATCTGGAACGAGAACAGCTGTGACTTTCGTATCGCCCCCTGGCCTGGGCGCCGCGACTGGTCTTGAAAGGCCCATTTGCTGAGGGTGGGCTTGCCCGCAAGGAACGCATGTGCCCCGGGCGTGTTGAACTCCGATTGAGCCCGACGGAGGACGAACGGAAGCCTGGACATCATCCATCGGTCATCCCGCTCGTGACACGGATACGCTCACGGGAACCGGGGGTTGATCCCGCGCGGGGGGAGAAAGAAGAAAGTAAAGCTATGAGCGTTCCCTGCCTTCGCGGGGTCACATAGGCTGAAACCCGCCGCTCAGAAAGACGTTGCGTATAGGTGTCAAGCCTGCGGGTCAGGTTCGTTGGCGGGCTGGGCCCGAACGAACGAGCTCACTCTCCAGCAGCGTGCCGCATCGACAGTCGGCGGTCCGGATACGACAATCGGCAAGAACGTCATGGCAACGTCGCACGCAATCCAGATCAGGCTCGGGCGTGTTGAACTGCGCGAAGGATGGTCCGCGACGGTGCTCACGGGACTGAGCGGCACCCTTCCGGATGGGGCGGCGCTCCCCCGCTTGCCCGGGATCGAGCGGTGGCGGGCGATGCTGGACCAGCTTATTGAGGACCGATCTGCCCTCGTCTGCGGTGAGAGCTTCAAGTATTCGTCGGCGGGCGAGGTCCGCCGGGTGTCCCTGCCCAGCCAGGATGGGCCGATCGAACTGGTGTGCAAGCATGCGCGGGTTCGCGGGCTCCGGCGACGGCTGTGCGCCCGCGTCGGCGTGACTCGCGAGCGGGCCAACTTCCATCGCGCTCTCAAGCTACTGCGCGCGGGCGTCGCCACCGCGCTGCCGCTGGCACTGATGAGAAGCTCGGCGCCAGGGCGTGAGAGCTGGCTGCTGACCCGGTTCGTGCCGGATCTCGTCGACCTTGATTGGTTGGCACTAACGTGGTTGCCGCAGGCCGGGTCGCAGCAAGCGCGATTGGCGAAAAACGCAATAATCGTAGCGTTGGTCACGGCGCTGGAGCGTATGGAGCGAAGTGGGCTGCGCCATCGCGACCTGAAGGCCTCCAACATTCTCCTGTCGCATTGGGAAGGCCCGCCCGCGGACACCCGCGTTTGGATTATGGATGTTGAGGGGCTTCGCCGGGACGGGAGGTGGAAGCCGGGCACGCGGCGCCGGCAGCTTGCCCGACTTGGCGCCAGCCTGCTCAGTTACGCATCGATTACTCGCAGCGATTACGCGAGGTTTCTGCGCACTTACCTTACCGCGCTCGGTCTTACGGAGAAACCGTGGCGACGCCACTATCGCACGGTGGCCCAGCGGGCATCCTCCTACGCCCGACGCTCACAGCGGCGCAAGAGTCACAAGCTCGACGGCTACGAGGGAAGCGCCTAGTGCTTTCAATCGTGCACCATCCGCTCTAGAATCTTCGCCGATATGACTCAGCGCATCGTGCATGTCGTCGAATCGCTCGAGCCGGAAGCCGGAGCCGTGGCCATCTCGCTCGCAGGGCTGTTCAATGCGCTGTCCAAAAACGGAGTATCGTCGTCGGCGATTACAGCGGACGGTAGCTGTGGGTCCGTGCGGTGGGCGCGTGAAGAGAAGCGCAATCACGCCGAGGCACGCAGGATGATTGCTGAGGCGGATGCAGTCCATCTGCACGGGTGGGGGAACGATCTCGCACGCTCGGCTGGGGACTCCGCCAGGCGCGCGGGTACACCGGTCGTGATTTCACCACTGGGCGGGTTAACCGAGGGCCCGTACCGGAGGTTGCCTTGGAGCGCCAGGCTCCGTCATCTGTTCAGTGATAAAGCTCTGATCCGCTACGCCGGGGTGGTAACCGCACTGAACAGCGTGGAACTGTCGACACTAGAGGCGGGCAAGGTGCATGCCAGGGTGGTGCTGCTGCCCTATGGGATCGACACGCGAGAATACGAGAATGCGGGCGGTATGGGGCGCGAGGAGGGTGAAGCGGCGGAGGCGCACGACGAAAAATGTCTGCTCGTGCTCGGACCGATTCATC
>JBHHXS010000159.1:0-8167 GCA_046757145.1 Phycisphaerae bacterium
ATGAAGGACCCTGACCAGATAGGGCGGGTGGCGGAGCTGATCAACAGCAAATCCATCAGCTCGGCGATCGAACTGTTCTTCGGGCGTGGCGAGCTGTCGCAGGTCGTCGACCAGACGAACCCGCTCTCGCAGTTGACGCACGAGCGGCGACTATCGGCGCTGGGGCCGGGAGGGCTCAATCGCAAGCGGGCGGGCTTTGAAGTGCGTGACGTTCATATCAGCCATTATGGCAGAATCTGTCCGATTGAGACGCCGGAAGGAACGAACATAGGCCTGATAGCTTCTTTGAGCATCTACAGTTCTATTGACGACTACGGTTTCCTGATCACACCCTATAGACGGATCGCTCAGGGAGGCAAGATCGGAGAACCAGCCTACTTGCGTGCGGACGAGGAGATGCGCGAGATTCTCGCTCCTCCCGAGGCGGTTGACACGGCAACCGGCAAGCTCCGCGAAGGGACGCTCATCGTCCGGGCCCACGGGGACGTCGGGCAGCTCGACCGCAAGCGCGTGACCTTCGTCGACACCTCCCCGAAACAGACCATAGGCGTCTCGGCGTCGTTGATACCCTTCCTTGAGCACGACGATGCCAACCGGGCGTTGATGGGGTCCAACATGCAGCGTCAGGCGGTGCCGCTGGTCAAGACCGAGCCGCCGTTCGTAGCCACGGGAATGGAGCGTCCCGTAGCTGCCAGCAGCGGCATGGTGGTGCGTGCTCAGAGCTCGGGGAAGGTAACGTACGTCGATGCCATGCGCATCGTCATTGACGAAGCCAACGAGTATGTGCTCCGGAAGTTCCGAGGGCTGAACGAGCGCACGTGTATGAACCAAAAACCCCTGGTGCACGTGGGGCAACGTGTCAAGGCCGGTGACATCATCGCTGACGGTCCGGCTACGTGCAACGGCGAGTTGGCTCTGGGTAAGAACCTCCTTGTCGGCTTCCTTACGTACGACGGGCACAATTTCGAGGACGCCATCGTAATAAGCGATCGCCTGGTGCGCGACGACACCCTGACCAGCATTCACATTGACGAGTACGAGATTGAAGTCCGCGATACCAAGCTGGGACGAGAGGAGTTCACTGCCGACATACCCAACGTGTCGGAGCGGGCGTTGGCCAATCTTGATGAGAACGGCATCGTACGCATCGGGACACGCGTACAGCAGGGGGACATTCGTGTCGGCAAGGTAAGCCCAAAGTCCAAGAGCGAGCTCACACCGGAGGAGAAGCTGCTATACGCCATCTTCGGCCGGGCTGGTGAGGACGTGAAGAACGATTCACTCGAACTGCCCTCCGGGGAGGAGGGTTTCGTGATCGATGCCAAGCGCTTCAGCCGCCGCCTGCACATGACCGACGACCAAAAGAGGAAGCTCGAGGAGGAGATTAACGAATACACCAATGCTCAGAACGCGAAGATCATCAGTTGCTTCCGCCATCTCTGCGAGGAGATAGAGCAGTTGATGGGCTCGGCCATGGTCGACCCCAACACGCGCCAGAAGGTAGGGCACAGCAACCTTGACGAGGTGATCCTGGAGCAGCTCGAGGTGTTCGGCGACCATGTCCGGGCACGCGATCTGAAGTGGGTCAAACCCGCGTCAATGCGCGGGGAGTGCATGGCTGTCGTCGACCACTTGTGGCCACGCATCGAGGAGCTCCAGGAGGAGCGTGATCGCAAGGTGGCGCAGCTCAAGCGTGGTGACGAGCTGCCCTCGGGCGTCCTGGAAATGGTTAAGGTCTACGTTGCTACCAAGCGGCAGATAGCCGTTGGGGACAAGATGGCTGGGCGCCACGGGAACAAGGGGGTGATCTCGAGAATCGTGCCCAGCGAGGATATGCCCTTTCTCGACGACGGGACGCCCATAGACATCCTCCTCAATCCTCTTGGCGTTCCTTCTCGCATGAACGTCGGACAGATCCTTGAGACTCATCTAGGCTGGGCGGCCAACATGCTTGGGTTCCAGGCGGTGACGCCCGTGTTCGACGGTGCGTCGGAAGAAGAGATTCATGAGGCGTTGGCAGAGGCCAATCGGCGGGCCGAGGAGCAGAGGAAGGATCCCCAAACAGTGTCTGAGGCCGGAAAGAAGAGGCTTTGCCTTGCGGAGATCCCGCGAGGTGGGAAGGTGCGCCTACGCGACGGGCGCACGGGAGAGTATCTCGACCTGCCGGTTACGGTGGGCTTCATCTACATGATGAAACTGCACCACCTGGTCGACGACAAGATACACGCTCGTGCCACAGGCCCGTACAGTCTAATCACCCAGCAGCCTCTGGGGGGCAAGGCCAGAACCGGGGGTCAGCGCTTCGGAGAGATGGAGGTGTGGGGCCTGGAGGCGTACGGCGCCGCCCATGTGTTGCAGGAGCTTCTTACGGTAAAGAGCGACGATGTCGAGGGACGCACTAAGATCTATGAGGCTATGGTGAAAGGTAAGAACACACTCGAAGCCGGTACACCCGTGTCCTTTGACGTGTTGTGCAACGAAATACGAGGTTTGTGTTTGAACATCTCCCTTGAAAAACGCCTGGCGGGATGACTCCCGCGCGAAGGGGGACGGTTAGGTCACCAGCCGGTCTATGGTGACGCGGATGCATGGTCATGGCAGAAACGGCTGCGGTGATGGAAGAGGTCGAGTTCGAGTCAATGGTGAAGCCGGACCCCGGTGAACTGCTGGCGTTCTATCAGCGGCAGGGTCATCCGACGACGCACGTGGAAGAGAAGCTTCGGCGCATGATGGACAACACCTTCTGCTTCGTCGTCGCCCGGCGCGACGGGGAGCTGATCGGGTTGGCGCGTGGGGTGACCGACGGTCTTTGGGGCAGACTGGCGGAGTGCAAGCTTGACCCGACCTGTCAGGGGCCGGCTTGCATCACAAGGACCGACGGTCGAATTGAGCATGACTCAGCCGGGATCGCGCGGGCGATGGCCCTGCTGGTGATCGAGGCTCTGCGCAAGTCAGGCGTCGAGCGGATTGACGTGTTGGCTTACGGTACGGAAGAGGACTTCTGTGCCGAGCTTGGATTCAAGAAGCTCAGCGGGGTTGTTCCGATGGAGCTGTGTGTCGGGTAGAGCCGCCGGCGGCTCTTGGGGCGTTCCGGCTCCATGGGGCCACACCGGGGCAAGAGGGTGCGCTCTGATTCTTACGTTCGCAATCCGTATGTTTCACCGCTGCTTCTAACGAGGGAAACACTACAGATGCTAGACAGTATATACGACCGGGTGAATGACTATAGCCGCGTGCAGATCTCGCTCGCTTCCCCTAATGACATTCGAAGCTGGTCATTTGGCGAAGTCAAGAAGCCCGAGACCATCAACTATCGAACCTACCGCCCGGAGAAGGACGGACTGTTCTGCGAGCGCATTTTCGGTCCGGAGCGTGATTGGGAGTGCGCGTGCGGCAAGTTCAAGGGGACCAAGCACAAGGGCATTATATGTGACCGTTGCGGCGTCAAGGTGACGCACTCACGGGTCCGGCGCAAGCGCATGGGGCACATAAACCTCGCTGCGCCGGTGGTGCATATCTGGTTCTTCAAGTCGATGCCTTCGCGCCTCGGAGCCTTGCTGGACATCAAGACCGCCAGCCTGGAAAAGGTGGTGTACTTCCAGGACTACATAGTTGTGGATCCGGGAGAGACACCGCTGAAGGAAAGGCAACTGCTTACGGAGGAGGAGTATCGCACCGCCCTGGGCGAGTACGGGCATTCCTTCCGTGCGATGATGGGGGCCGAGGCCATCAAAGAACTGTTGAGCACCCTTGATCTGCAGAGGCTCTCTACTGAACTTCGTGAGGAGCTGGCCAAGACCGGCAGCAAGCAGCGCGAGAAGGATCTGGCCAAGAGGCTCAAGATCGTCGAGGCTTTGCGCCAATCGCCGAATGAACCCTCATGGATGGTGCTCGAAGTGATCCCGGTGATCCCCCCGGATCTGCGTCCGCTTGTGCTCCTGGATAGCGGCAACTTCGCCACGAGCGATCTGAACGATCTGTATCGCCGCATCATCAACCGTAACAGCCGTCTGAAGAAGCTGGTCGATCTCAACGCCCCTGAGGTGATAATCCAGAACGAGAAGCGGATGCTTCAACAGGCGGTTGATGCTCTGTTCGACAACGGTCGGTGCCGACGCCCGGTCCTCGGGTCGAGCAATAGACCGCTGAAGTCCATGACGGACATGATCAAGGGCAAGCAGGGACGCTTCCGCGAGAACCTGCTGGGCAAACGCGTCGATTACTCCGCGCGCTCGGTGATCGTGGTGGGGCCTGAGTTGAAGCTTCATCAGTGCGGCCTGCCGAAGAAGATCGCCCTTGAGCTCTACCAGCCGTTCATCATTCGCAAGTTGAAGGAGCGGGGACTCGCGGACACGATCAAATCGGCCAAGAAGATGTTGGAGCGGCGTGATCAAGCCATCTGGGACATTCTCGAGGAGGTGATCTATCAACACCCGGTCCTGCTGAATCGCGCTCCCACGCTGCATCGTATGGGTATCCAGGCTTTCGAGCCTATTCTCGTCGAGGGTAACGCGATCAAGGTTCATCCCCTCGTCTGTCGCGGCTTCAACGCGGACTTCGACGGCGACCAGATGGCCGTGCACCTGCCGCTCTCGATCGAGGCGCAGGTGGAAGCTCACGTGCTGATAATGGCGACCAACAATGTCTTCAGTCCGGCTAACGGCAGCCCGATCATGTCTCCCACTCACGACATAGTGATGGGCGTTTTCTACTTGACGACGGATCACATGAGCAGGGCGGTGGACGAGAAGGAGATGCCCAGATTCGCATCGGCAGTCGAGGCACTGCTCGCCTACGACATGAAGCGGATTGGAATCCACGACAGGATGATCGTGCGGATCGACCGGGACAAGGTGGTGCAGACGGGCACTGGAGAGGCGGAACCCGCGCCGGCGAACGGCAGGATAACTACGACGGTGGGCCGACTCCTCTTCAACGACATCCTCGCGGAGGGCATGCCGTTCTATAACTGCGCACTCTCGCAGAAAGGCCTAGTGCGCGTTGTGGCGGACTGTCACGCCCTTCTCGGTCGCGGCGCAACGATCGACCTGCTCGACGCGGTCAAGGATCTGGGGTTCAAGCACAGCACACTGGCGGGCTTGTCGTTTGGCATAACCGATATGCGCGTTCCGCGCGACAAGAAGAGTATCATTGCCAGTGCCCAGAAGTCGGTCGACAAGATCGAGCACGCCTTCGCTGAGGGAAGCCTGACACGCCTCGAACGGTACAACCAGGTGATCGACGTGTGGATCCACGCCCGTGAGCTCGTTACCGCAGCCATGATGACCGAGCTCAAGGCCGACTATCGCGATGCCACCGGCGCCTACTGCTTGCCCGGTGAGGCAGGTGCCGAGCCCTATCTCAACCCGATCTTCTTAATGACCGAGTCCGGTGCCCGAGGCAGCGTCGACCAGATTCGCCAACTCGCCGGGATGCGCGCTCTTATGGCCAAGCCTTCCGGAGAGATCATCGAGGCTCCCATCAAGGCGAACTTCCGGGAGGGACTGTCGGTGCTGGAGTACTTCAGCTCGACCCACGGAGCACGCAAGGGGCTGGCGGACACCGCGCTGAAAACCGCCGACTCGGGCTACTTGACGCGTAAGCTGGCCGACGTCGCACAGAACGTGATAGTCAACATGCACGATTGCTCCACAATACACGGGCTTACCAAAGAAGCAGTGTACAAAGGAGAGGAAGTGGACATTCCGCTTCGCGAGAGCATCATCGGACGCGTTGCGCGCGACACGATTCGGAATCCGGTAACTGACCGCCCGATCGTCGGCGAAAACGAGGTAATCACCAAGCACATAGCCGGAGAGATAGAAGAACTAGGCCTCGACAAGATCCGCGTGCGCAGCCCGCTCACCTGTGAAAGCTCACGCGGGGTCTGTGCGTTGTGTTACGGTGTGGACATGTCAACGGGCCAGCTCGTCGAGGAAGGAATGGCTGTAGGTATCATAGCCGCCCAGTCCATCGGGGAACCCGGCACGCAGTTGACCATGCGCACCTTCCATACCGGCGGGGTCGCGCAAAAGGCAGCAACGGAAAACGTTCTGAAGGCATCACAGAAGGGGAGAGTGAAGTATCACAACTTGAAGCCGGTGTCAGTGCCCCAAGAAGACGGAACGTCGCGGATGGTCGTCTTGAAGCGCAATGGGGAGGTGATCATCATAGACGAGAAAGGGCGGGAACTGTCGCGCGACAAGATGGTCTACGGTGCGCTTCTGCGAGTAACCGACGGGCAGGAGGTGTCAAAAGGCGAGGTCATATGCGAGTGGGACCCGCACCTGACGCCGATCCTCGCTGAGGTCGGGGGATATGTCCGCTTCCAGGATGTGGCCGAGGGAGAGACCGTGAGGCTCGACCAGGAAGGCAGGGCAACCAAATACATTGTTATCGAGCACAAGGGGGAGAAGCACCCGCAGATCATCGTCGAGGACAAGGACGGCAACGTCCTCGACTATCACTATCTACCCGCTAAGGCGCGCATCGAGGTGGCGGAGGGGCAGGAGATCCTGCCCGGGATCGAACTCGCTCGCCAACCGCGGGCGATGGGCGGTACCCAAGACATCACCGGAGGCCTGCCGCGAGTTACCGAGGTGTTCGAGGCCCGTCGGCCGAAGGAACCGGCCGTGATGGCGGAAATCTCAGGCGTCATCGAGATTCGAGCCGACAAGCGCCGTGGGAAGATGACCATCGTCGTACACAGCGAAAGCGGTATGGAGAAGGAACACCATGTTCCCCAGGACAAACACCTGCTTGTGCACGCGGGCGATCGCGTCGAGGCGGGTGACCCGCTTATTGACGGGCCGTTGATTCCCCACGACATTCTGAGGATCAAGGGGGAGGAGGCGCTGCAGCGGTATCTGATGACCGAGGTCCAGGCGGTTTACCGCAGCCAGAACGTTACGATCAACGACAAACACCTGGAGATCATTATCAACCAGATGATCCGCAAGGTGAAGGTGGAGCAGCCCGGTGACTCCAGTTTCCTACCTGGTGAGGTGGTCGACAAGTTCCGCTTCCGGGCGGAGAACGAACGGCTCGCAAAAAGTATCCTGATAACCAATCCGGGCGACGCTGAGGTCGCAGCGGGATCCGTGATCCTGAAGTCGGAGCTGGCTGAGCTCAACGAGCAGGCCGAGGAGGCCGGAGGCGAGCCCGCCAAGGGCAAGAAACCGAAACCCGCCACCGCAGCTACCCTGCTGCTCGGGATAACCAAGGCAAGCCTCTCCAGTGAATCGTTCATCTCGTCCGCTTCGTTCCAGGAGACCACCAAGGTGCTGACTGAGGCGGCTCTGGGCGGGGTCGTCGACGAGTTGCGAGGTCTTAAGGAAAATGTCATACTGGGTCATCTGATCCCGGCAGGTTCAGCGTTTTCACGGTATCAGGCGATGCGCGTGAAGCAGATTGGCGAGCCGTTGCCGCTGATCCCCGACATCGCGGAGGTTCCCTTCGCCTCCGCTCTCGCAGATGCGGGATTCGCTTCCGCGGCGACGCCCCCGAGCTTCTTCAGCGCCCCGCAACTGAATGCAGCTTCTTCCGGGGTGAGCGGCGCGGAGACGGCGAAGGACGCAGTGTCGAGCGACGCAGGCTTCGGGGACATAGCGACGCAGGATGCGCAGGATTAGTTATTTAAGAGGCCCGTCGTGTCTGCGGACGCGACGCGTTTGAGGTAATCGATGCCAACCATCAACCAACTGGTACGCCGCGGGCGCAGCAAGGTGTTGAAGAAATCCAAGGTGCGCGATTTGGAGCAGTGTCCCCAGCGCCGGGCAGTGTGTCTGATCGTCAAGACACAGACACCAAAGAAGCCCAACTCCGCCCTGCGCAAGGTCGCCCGGGTGCGGCTGACGAACGGGAAGGAAGTGACAGCCTACATCGGTGGCGTTGATCACAACCTTCAGGAACACTCCATCGTATTGGTGCGTGGCGGGCGAGTCCGGGATCTTCCCGGCGTCCGATACCACATAATCCGGGGTGCCCTCGACTGCGCAGCCGTGGAAGGCGACAAGGAGGGGCGCAATCGAAATCGTGGACGCAGTAAGTACGGCGTGAAACGTCGCAAGTAACTCAAGTAACTGCAACAAAGTACAGGACGGTCAAGGAATGACGAGTTACGGAGTTTCCAGCGGAGACGATCGCGGAATGGTGGGGTCGACGCTTG
>JBHHXS010000160.1:0-8144 GCA_046757145.1 Phycisphaerae bacterium
GTATGCAGTTCTACACCGATACGCATCAGGACCTTGTGGATACGACCCTATTGGCCTTCCGCATAGCTGAAGACGCCCGCATCCACCTGCCGGCCATGGTCGCGATGGACGGCTTCGTCACTTCCCACACGCTCATGGGTGCCGAGTTACCTGAACAGGAGCTTGTGGACAGGTATCTTCCTCCCTGCCAGATCAGACATCAGTTGAGCAAGGAACGTCCGACCACGGTGGGTGGGCTGACCTGGCCTCGCGAAACGGAACACCATCGCGTGGAGATCGAGGAGGCTCTGAAGCAGGTGCCCGCCGTCCTCGATGAAGCGCTGAACGCATTTGAGGAAGTGTTCGGACGACGACCGCACGGCGCCGTCGCCGCTGAACTCACCGATGATGCCGACATCGTGCTTGTTGCGTGCAACACCATCGCTCCTACCGTCCGGCGCGTCCTCGCCACCCGTCGCGAGAAGGGGCAGCGCATCGGTATGGTCAAGAGTAAGATGTTCAGGCCCTTCCCGCGGGAGGAGATGGCCCGCGCCATCGGTTCAGCCAAGAAAGTGGGTGTGCTGGATCGGAACCACTCGCCGGGGTCCGGCGGCATCTTCTGGCAGGAAGTGGCTCTGTCCTTGAGGCAACGCTCGGATGTTATGGTGCAGGATTATCTCGTCGGACTGGGCGGAGGCGATGTCACTCCCAGGTTCATCGAGGAGATCATCGACGATCTTGACGCCCGTCGCGAGGTCACCGAGCCCATATGGAAAGAGGTAGCAGCATGACTCCAACTACAGCGACTCCGGAGAAGCCTCAATGCGATGCGCTCCTCAGGCCCGGTAACACGAACTGCGCCGGGTGCGGCATGTCGATAGGCCTGCAGTGGCTCGACCAGGCTCTGGGAGACGAGAAACCAACCCTGGTGATTCCCGCCTGCTGCGGTATCGTCACCGCGGGGGCCTTTCCAACCAGCGCTTACGGCGTCCCGACAGCGGCAAGCACGTTCGCCAGCGCCGCTGCCGTCGCTACCGGGATTAGCGCCGTGGCGCAACTGAACAACGAAGATGACGTAACCGTGTGCTGGACAGGCGACGGCGGAACCTATGACATAGGTATGGCGACGCTGTCGGCGGCGGCTGAACGCAACGAGCACATGATATACATATGCTACGACAACGAGATCTATGGTAACACCGGGGGCCAACGCAGTAGTGCAACGCCCGAGGGGGTCGCGACCTCGACTACTCCCCGGGGCAAAACTGAGCGCAAGAAGGACATCATGGGGATCATGGCCAGCCACCGCATACCCTATGCTGCTACCCTATCGGTCGCCCACCGAGACGACTTCCTACGCAAGGTGCGAAAAGCGCGGCGAATTCGAGGCTTCAAGTTCCTGTTGATGCTTTCTCCCTGCCCGACGGGGTGGAAATCAGAGCCCGAGCAGAGTGTCGACCTTATCAGCTATGCGGTCCGCTGCGGGATGTTCCCCCTTTACGAGATCTTCGACGGCATCCGCTACCGGATCAACGAACGCCCCGACGGCAGCGACGTCACCGAGTACATCTCCCGCCAGCGCCGCTACAAGGCTCAGGTCGACGACCCGACCATACTGCGAGGTGAGATACAGGCGCGGTGGGAACAACTTACCGCCCTTGCCAAGGTCTTCCCTGCCGACAGCGACGATTGAAACGGGACACCTGCCGCTCCTGCGGGTCCGGTATCGATCCGGGCTCACGTATGCATGTCAGCATGCCGTACGGGGGGCCGTAGACGAGGCCTTCATTTGCGTTTGGCGGCTAACCTTCTGCGTAGAGCACCAATGCCCATGCTGTTGACGACGTCCTTCTTGGTCGCACCGCCTCTCCGAGCCGTCAAAACCCCATAGCGAATCTGATCCAACCCCTCGACGCGGTGGGCGTCGGTATTAACGGCGATGGCGACCCCGGCTGAAACTGCCTGACGCACGTGAAGGTCTTTCAAATCCAGACGCTGCCAATGCGCGTTCACCTCCAATATCGTTCGTGTCCGTTTCGCGGCTTCAATGACTGCCGTCATGTCGATGTCCATGGGCTCGCGCTTGTGGATCAATCGCCCGGTGGGATGCCCGATGATCGTCACGTACGGATTCTCGCACGCCGCAATCGTCCGCTCAGTGGGGCTGAGCTTCCCCGAGCCGCCCCTGCCCATTGCTGAATGAATGCTCGCGACTACCACGTCGCATTGGGCCAGGAGTTCACCCGGATAATCAAGCGCGCCGTTCGGCAGAATGTCCACCTCGCACCCGACGAGCACGGTGATCCCCGGGATCGCCTTGTTGGCCGCCCTGATCGACCGTATGTGCTTTTCCATACGTTGGATCGAAAGCCCGTTGGCGATTGTGGCACTCCTGGAATGGTCGCAGATGCCTATGTAGTCATACCCCCGTGCCTTGGCGCCCTCGGCCAGTTCTTCTATCGTGCAAGTGCCGTCACTGGCAACGGTATGCATGTGCAGGTCGCCGCGGATATCATCAGACTTGAGGAGCTCCTTGCCGAATGCACCGGATTCGAATTCGCCACGATCCTCCCGCAGCTCGGGCGGAATCAACGGCAGCCCAAGCTTGTCATATACGTCTGCCTCACGCCGCCCGGCGACCATTGTGTCAGCGTCAAACAAGCCGTATTCGTTCAGGCGCAGCTTCCTGCGCACCGCTATCTCCCGCAGGCGCACGTTGTGCTCCTTGGACCCCGTGAAGTACTGCAAGGCGGCACCGAATGACTCCCGAGGCACAACACGCAAATCAATCTGCAGCTCTCGTCCGCCCTCAAGCGCCACCGTGATTGACCCCTTCGTCGCCCCCTTGGCCAGAATCCGCTGCACCCCGTCGAACTCTGTAAACTGCTTGACGACTTCCTCTCTGTTCGCTGCGTCGCAGAGAATGTCTATGTCGCCAATGGTTTCGGCCCCGCGTCGCAAAGACCCTGCGACCTCGACACGTTTGACTCCCCGGACGGCGGCGAGCTTCTGGGCGAACTGCGTAGCAAGAGGCTCAGCCACCCCCAACGGCGTCCTACCGGCGCTGCGTTCCAGGAATGCGATGCCTTCGGCGATCTTCTCAACGCTCGCCGGGCCAAGCCCGGGCAGCTCGGCGAGCTTGCCGCTTTCAATCGCCCTCTTGAGATCATTAATGCTCTTAACGTCAAGTCTGTCGTACACGAGCGCCACTTTCTTCGGCCCCATGCCCGGAATAGCGAGAAGCTGCGGGAGGCCTTTGGGCAGTTTGGCTTCGAGCTCGTCGAGGACGGCGATACGCCCGGTATCGAGGTACTGCTGGATTCGATCGGCAGTGCCTTTCCCTATGCCCGGTAGCGTGGTCAAGGCTCCCTCAGCCGCCAGTGTGGCAACGTCCTCCGCGGTGTCCAAGAGCGTGCGCGACGCTCGCCGGTAGGAGTTGATGCGAAACCTGTCGGCCCCGTCGATCTCCAGTAGATCGGCAATGCGTGCAAATACCGCAGCGAGGGCAGTGTTTATCATGGCGTCCTCTATCAACCCGTGCTCTTAATCATATGCGCGATGTGTACGAACGCGAGCTTGGTCCCATCGATGCGGTACCGGCCGACTCATGTGCTGCTGTGTGACATCGCCCGCGGACCTGCCTTGCGCCGTCACGGGTGAGCCATGTTCGGTGGCTCACGCTCGCCGAAGCGTCACTCGTCTCGCTTGATAAGGGCAATGCGCACCGACATCGGCGCCACCCACAACGACATCTCACCCAGGTTGTCAGCGAACTGTCGAGTCCCAGCCACGCGCAGACGGGCGATCTGTGTGTGATCGGCCGGTGAGGCAGCGGAGCGCTTCCGCGTTGGCTTCGGTGCTAACTGAGGGTTGATGACCCGCACTAGCTGCCCCGGGCGGTGTGCGGGGAGTTTTACTCGACGGTCGTTGTCTCCGTAGTTCATCACTATGATGGCCTCTTCGCTGCCGAGTGATCGCCTGAATGCCAACACGCGCCGACCTTGGTCGAGCAGCACCGGATGAAACGTCCCATATCGGAGGGATGCATACTGCTCTCGCAGCGCATTGAGCATGCGCACCAGCGCCAGGAAGTCGCCTCGATAGTCCGGCGACCTGCACGAGGGATCCGAGAGGTCGTTCCACCACATGGGAGCGTAGGCGCCGGGGCCGTCACCCGGCATTGCCACTTCGTCGCCATAATAGGTCATAGGCGCCGCCTGATAGAAGTGCTGAAAGACAGTCGCCAAACGCCAGCGGGCGGAGTCCGCCTCGCTCGGTCTGCGACGCCCTTGGGCCAAACCGCTCAGCATCCGACCCATCCGCGGGCCGCCTAGAGGAAGGATGATCCCGTTGCCGGGGGCGCTCCCGAGCGCGCCGTAGTCCTTTCGTTGCCGCGCTAGGTCGTCGAGGAATTGCTGCACGGGATAGGCATTCGTCCCTTGGGAGAAGAAGCGCTGTACGGTCGCACCCAGGTCGTACCCGATCACTAGATCGAAGTCCTCTGCGGCAGCGGACCCGAGGGGGCTTTCACGCAGGTCGCCGGCGACGACGGCATGTGGGCTTGTCCGTCGGACGTGAATCCGCCAGTTCCTGCCCATTCGTCTCCAGAATTCGCCCGCGGCATGGACCACCCACCCGTCTATACCGTCCGATGGACGACCGTCCCCGTCGGGGTCCATCCAGCGCATCGTGACGGCAAAGATGGAGCTCTCCAGGTTCTTGGAGGCTCCGATCGGTGGGATCAGGCTATCGAACGGCCCTTCCAGCACGACGCGAATGTTGGCCTTGTGGGCCTCCCTTACGAATGCCAGAAAAACTCGGTCACTTGCGGAAAACCTCCAGGTCTTGGGATCGTCTGTCTCGCCAGTCAGTTGAGCGAAGCTGCCAGCCTTGCCCAGGGAGTCGTCGATGTGGCGCATGTCCACGCCATCACGTGTTCCCGGCGCGCCGGCGCGAAACACCGACATGAGGTACACGACGTTCACACCAAGTTTGGTGAGGTACGGCAGCTTGGCCTGTAGGCCCTGCAGATCGCCGCCGTACTCAAGCGCGCCGGTACCGCTGACGGCGACATCAACGTCAGCTCCGCCATCACTGGCGGCGGGTGCGCCAGGCGGCACCCCGTGCTCCGGGGTCCCTCTATCCTTGCTCGCTGAGTCAGGGTGATTCGGAGTATGGATCTTCGCCCCGGTGCCCTCGGGATCGACGGGCGGAGCGCTCCTGCTACGTGCGGACCGGTTCGCGGACCACGGCAAGCACTCAGGCGGATCGTTCGTCGCATCGCCGTTTCTGAAGCTTCGCACGACAATCTGATACCAGCGAGCGTCACGCGTCCACGCCGGCGCAGGGACAGCTGCTGCCTTGTCGCGTTTCGTGGTTGAGCCATCGGGTCGTAGCTCGGTCTGTCGCTGTGCCTTCGCACCCTTCTCCTCGGACTGCGGCTGCCTCGGGCGTGCTTGCGCCGCCGGCGGCGTCGCGGTGGCGAGCGACATCAGCGCCATGAGCGCCGTCAGTATGTGAACAATCATCCAGCGCCTCCAAATGCGTTACGTTGGTTGGGGTGGCTACGACGGAAGGCCACCGTCATGAGGCGATTGTAAGATGCTCGGCAGCCCTGGCAAATGTGCTCCTCTCTCCGCCGTCAGCTGCGATCATCCCACGGACCAAGCCCGGAGTGTCAACTGACCTTGCACGGTTGCACGGTCTTCGCCTGAGCGTTACGGTGGCCTGGGGATTCCGTGGTAGAGGATCTGCGTCGTGGCCCTAGAACCCGGCAAGCGTATTGTGCGAAGGCATCTCATGCGTCTATCGCTGCTCCGCGTGCTCACCCGAATGGGTGTAAAAGGGGAGTATTACCTAATCCTCGTCTCGATCCTGATCGGTGCTGCGACCGGTCTGTTTGCCCATCTGTTTTACGCGTTGATTGAGGGGGCACGGGTTCTGGCCTACGGCGAGGGCGGACATGTCGGGCTGTATGGCGGGAGATCGTGGATGCTGATCGTCCTTCCAGCCGCGGGCGGTCTCGTCGTGGGGTGTATAACGTATTTCTTTGCCAGCGAGGCCAAGGGTCACGGCGTTCCGGAAGTCATGGACGCCATGTACCGCAAGGGGAGCGCAATTCGCCCGCGCGTAGCAACAGCAAAGGCCGTCGCAAGCGCAATGACCATCGGATCTGGCGGGTCAGCGGGCACGGAGGGACCGATCGTCCAGATCGGCGCGGCGTTGGGCAGCGCGGTTGGGCAGTACCTGCGGATGCAGCGGCGCCAGATGGATATCGTTGTGGCCTGCGGTGTTGCGGCGGGAATCGGTGCCATCTTCAACGCCCCGATTGCCGGTGTTCTATTCGCGCTTGAAATCTTCCTACGAGACTTCTCGTTCCGGACCTTCTCCCCGGTAGTCTTCAGCAGCGTTATCAGTTGTTCGATCACGCATTTTCTACGGGCCAACGACGAGGCCATTTTCGAGGTGCGTGCGCTTCGCGAGGCGGGCTATGTCTTTGCTGGTACCGAGCTGCCATATTTCCTGCTTTTGGGCATCGTATGCGCCGCTGCTGCGGTTCTGTTCATTCGCGGACTGTACCTATGTGAGGACGTGTTTGATGGTTTGAAACTGCCCGAGCTCAGCAAACCCGCGCTCGGGGCGCTGGGGCTGGGGCTTGTCGGCACAGCGTACGTGCTCCTTTTGCATCATTCGCCTATGCCGCCTTTCTTCGGCAACGGGTACCCTACCATACGCTCCGTCCTGAGCCGTGACGTGCTGGCAATGAGCGTACAGGGATTGGCCGGCCTTTTCGTGTTGAAACTCCTGGCCACGTGTCTCACGCTGGGCAGCGGCGGCTCCGGGGGGATATTCGCGCCGTCACTGCTTATGGGGGCGTCGCTCGGGGCCGCTTTCGGTTTGGTCCTCCAAAAGACAGGCCTGATCGCCGACGCCAGTGTGAACGCCTACGCCCTTGTCGGGATGGGCGCCCTGGTCGCTGCCGCTACACACGCACCCTTGACCGGCATCGTCATGTTGTACGAGATCACGCGCGAGCCGAAAGTCATACTGCCGGTGATGTTCGCGGCGATTGTGGCGACTGCCGGCGCCCAGCTGGTGTTGCGCGACAGCATTTATACCTTGAAGCTGCGCCGACGCGGCGTGCGCGTGGGCACCATAACTGATTTGACGCTCCTGCGGCGGATAAGGGCAGCAGATATCCGGTGTCAGCCGGTACAGTTCGTCCGCCCTGAGGACCCCCTGCAGAACGTGATCAACCTGGCGTGGCAGAGCGACGTAACTGATTTCGTTGTCGTCGATGAACACGGCGTATACCAGGGGATGGTCACCGGACGCGACGTCCGAACTGTTCTTCTACAGCCGGAAGCCGTGTCGCTATTGGTTGTCGGAGAGCTGACCCGTCCTGGCGTCCCGACGGTTGCCGGTCACGAGACGCTCGATATCGTCCTCGACAAATTCGCCCGTAGCGATGTGGATTCGCTCCCGCTTGCCGAGCATGAGACGGACGGTGAGCACATCTGCGGGCTGATCACGCGGCAGGCGGCCATGTCCAGGTACCAGGAGGAGTTGAATCGCCAGGAAGGGCTAGACTGACGTTCGGCTCAGCTCCGGATGTCAAGCGGAAACCAGGTCAGAGTGACAGCGGGGGGGCTTCGTAGGATAGGCAGCGACGCGGCTGTAGATCGCTCGTAATGATCCACCCGCCCACGCGCACGTCGACATGCACCTTCAATCGTAGTGGTCGCCCCAAACCACCGCGAGGCTCCCATGCCTGGCAACATGGTCGCAGAAAAAAATGAGAATGTGGGAAACTTGCGTTGACAAGCCGTATGGCTCTCGGGTAGGATGGCACTCATTGATGCGGCTTGTCCTTCGCTTCGCGGCGTGACTCGGGCAACGCGGACGGCATCAATAGTAATCCTGGGGAACGAACACGGGGTACGCTTGCGTGGTGGCTTTCCACCCGACCCCGTCGTGCCTGCGCACGCAGGCATTAGAAGCACCCGGGCTCCTTGCCCTCTGCGGCGAGGAGGACCTGGCTGTGAAATTATAGGGAGGGGGAGATAACATCCGGCGACGCCCCTGGTATCCGTGGTGGTGGAGCCGGGTGTTTTTTTCTACGGCGGCAACGTTGACTTGAGGATTTATGAGGGTCGGGCCGATAG
>JBHHXS010000161.1:0-8136 GCA_046757145.1 Phycisphaerae bacterium
TACTCGATGATCTCGCTCTGCGGCGTTATAGGATATGCACCGGCAGCACAGCCTCGAGCAGCGCGGTTTGCCTCCCCGGCAACCGCCAGTGTGTATCCTGCTGCATGGTTTCCTGTTACCAAAGCCCGTGCCACGCGTCTTCTCCTGTCGACCTAAAGCTGCGACATGTAGATGATGCCGCGCGGACACTGCGTGGAGCAGATTCCACACCCCTTGCAGTATCCGTAGTCAAATCGGTACCCATCCCCGTCGCGAAGGACGATTCCCTCCGGGCAGAACTCGACGCAACGGTCGCACGAGTTGCACACACCGCAACTGAAGCACCGGCGTGCCTCGGCTTGGGCCGGCCGGTAGGCGGGACTGTCGCGATAACCTTGGCGCACTTCCGTAAACGTTCGTCGGCGCTCGAGCGCCGGAACCGTCACACCTCGATGCCGAGGGGAGCGTGTGAACAGATGCATTACGATTTCTTCAGGCGTGGCCACGGGCTCAGCCTCAGGAGGGAAAAGATCCTCGCCGGTGAGGGTGCGATGGATGTGCAACGCGGCTTTGCGCCCGCTTCCGATGGCCGCGGTGACCGTTCCCTCGCTCGACGCGAAGTCGCCGCCCGCGAAGATGGGTGATCCGCTGAGCCCCACGAGGCGCCCGTCCTGATGAATCTCCGAACCCTCAGGGAGAATGGAGACGTCAGTTGACTGACCCAACGCGAGGATGACCCGATCGCAGCGAAGGTCGAACTGCGCATCCTCGCTGGTATCAGGTACGGGGCGCGGGCGACCGGATTCGTCGGGCTCCGCCAGTCTCATGCGCTGACACGTCATCACCGTCCCGATACTGTCTCGATCTACGCGCAGAGGCATCACCAGTTCATGAAGCACGATGCCTTCCTCAAGCGCTTCCTCGATTTCCTCCTTGATAGCGGGCATCTCGGCACGTGTGCGGCGGTATACGACTTTAACACTGTGAGCCCCGACGCGCAGAGCCGAGCGCGCCGCATCCATGGCCGTGTTCCCGCCGCCAACCACAATTACATCATGCCCGTTGAGTCTCACACCCCCGTTGCGAACGCGGTTCAGGAAACTGATACCCTGCTCGACCAGGTCATCGTCGAGATCGCCCAGGTTGAGCGTTCGTTGGTCCTGCAGGCCGGTCCCCACGAAGACCGCTGCGTGCTCATGTGAGAGATTCAGCAGATCCGTGCGTTGAATGAACTTCCCCACGCGGGTCTCGACGCCGTGCTGGAGGATATACACGATTTCTCGCCCGAGGATGTCGCGCGGCAGGCGGTACTCGGGTATGCCGGTACGCATCACGCCCCCGAGTTCGTCATCACCTTCGTACATGGTGATCGGATAACCGAGACGGGCGAGGTGATAGGCAGCGCTCAAACCAGCCGGACCGGATCCCACCACGGCGATCCTCTGCTCGCGCCATGGTTTGGTCGGCGCTGGCCGATGTCCGTGGTCCGCGACGTACCTCTCCAACTCACGTATGTCGACGGGCTCGTCGTGCAACCGGCGATTACACGCCTCCATGCAAGGCGCGGGGCAGACGCGCCCGCATATTCCAGGCATCGGAGACGTCCGCAGTATTATCTCAAGCGCACCGTCATAATCATCCTTGCCGACCGCCTCGATGAAGGCGCTTACGTCGTTGCCCGCCGGACAGCCGTGGTTGCACGGCGGCGTGAGACGGTGTCGTTCAGGACGCTGGCTCGCCCAGGAGCCGGTCTTGATCTCCGGGAACCCTCCGACCTTAGCATCAAAGAGGCCAACGACCGCCGTCGGGGCGTGAGCGGCGGCACCCGGTTCGACCTTGCCCGTGAGTTTCTTCATCCGCACCCGCTCGTACGCCAGGCGCGCCGAGGTCACGTTGTTTCCCACGAACTTGAGATCGGCCAGAGCCGCCTCTACTTCTTCAACGCCAAGTTCAAGCACGCGCCCGATTGCACCGAGCATGGTGGTGTTGACAATCGGCACGGCTCGAGTGCCGAGACCGTGGGTAAGGGCCAAGGACGTGGCATCAACGGTCGCGACCTTGCGCCCGGCGAAGACGTCCTGGCACGAGCCGGGCTTATCCGGAGTGTTGAGAATCACCCATCCGGAGCGTTTGTGTCCCGTCAGCACGTGCGGGGTTATGAGTGTACGATCGAGCACGATCACATAATCGGGCTCACGGATCTGGTTGTGATTAGTTATTTCCTCGTCATCGATGCGGACGAACGCCTGCAGCGGAGCCCCTGAACGCTCCGCAGCGTATACGCCGAAGGCCTGTACGTGCTTACCCTTGAGGAAATATGCGGTGGCTATCAATTTGGCCAGCGTTACTCCGCCCTGGCCCCCGCGCCCGTAAATGGTCAGTTCAATCATTTCGCTACACGCCTCGCACCATCCTCATGGCTCGCAGGACATCAGCGGCGTTATACGATGACCGACAACAGGGCCGTTCGCATACTTCTCTCAACGTTTTACCCGCGCTGGCAAGTACTAGCAAGTTTTGTTCCTGGTCGCGCGCCCCTTATAGGCTACGGATTCGGCGCACGACCGTGTGGCGCAAAACCGGATGTGCGTTCACTTTGAGCCCACGAGCAACGTGTAACTGATGGCGCTGCGCTAATGCCGAAGCAGCTCGGCAATTGTCCGCTCGAGCAGCGCTTTGCCGCCGAAATCCATTCCTAGGGCGCGCAGCTTGCCGGTCCCGATTTGGTATTTGGGCCCTTTGTTGAGGGGTTCGATATTGCTGGAACTGCCTGTGATTCTCTTCGCGATGGCCGCGACATCCTGCTCTGCCACGTACA
Source organism: Phycisphaerae bacterium (assembly GCA_046757145.1). Taxonomy (GTDB): domain Bacteria; phylum Planctomycetota; class Phycisphaerae; order UBA1845; family UBA1845. The sequence continues at coordinate 2,798 of JBHHXS010000161.1, forward strand.
TGTCATAACAGTTGTAGGCCTGTCCGGCGATGCCCTCCGCAGTAAGCAGTATACCCACCGCCCGGGCGACGTCTGCCGCATGCACTTCCTTACCTCCGCAGGCAGAAACGACATCCTGCCCTCGGGCGACGGCATGGACAAGTTCATACCATCTGCTTGCGGCGAGGGGGTGTGCTGCGCCGTAGATACCGGTCGGCCTCAGAGAGCAGATGTCATACCGGTGCCCGAGACCGTAGCTGTGCACGAACTTTTCTATAGCGGCTTTGTGTGCCCCGTAGTGGGTCGTAGGCCACAACGGGTGTGTCTCGTCCAACGCGCGGTCATCCAGAATCACCTCGTGCACCGCGCAGGTGGCGATGAAGATGAAGCGCGATACGTCCGCTTTCAACGCGGCTTCTATCAGCCGAACGGTCCCCAGCACGTTCCGCTCCACAAACGTAGCTACATCTCCCTCAGAGCCCCTGAAACCGGCCCCGGGGCGATCCAACGCCGCGTGGACGACAGCATCACACCCCGACACCAGTTGCAGCATGGAATCAGCGTCGCTCAGGTCACCCCTAACCCAGGTGATGGTGTTTTGAACAGTGTCGAAGCCGGTCCGGTCGGAGCCGGCGCGATACCAGCATCGACTGCTATGCCCCATTTCGTCCAGGTGTCGGACTATGTATCTACCGAGGAAGCCTGTTGCGCCGGTCACGGCAACTTGCATGCGCGCCTCTCCTTTTCAGTCGACTCGATTTCGAGGATAGTAAAGCGACATCGGGTGAATGATGCAAGGCAGCTTACGGGTGACATTATGCCGGACAAACAGAAAGCTGCAGAACTTGAAGCGGGAATGGCCTGGCTTAATACCGATCGGCCGCTGCAACTGAGCGGCGAGCTGCGCGGACAGGTTGTAGTGCTGGATTTCTGGACCTACTGCTGCATGAACTGCATGCACGTCCTTCCCGACCTGGCATATCTCGAAGACAAGTATCGTAATGATCCCGTCGCGTTCGTCGGTGTTCATAGCGCCAAGTTTCCCAACGAGGCGTCACGGGCGACGATTCGCGCCGCGGTCCTGCGTTATGAAATCAGACACCCCGTCGTCGTCGACGAGAACATGTGCCTCTGGCGAGCCTACGGCGTGCGCAGTTGGCCTACACTCGTGGTAATCGACTCTACAGGACACGTAGTTGCGAGACTGGCGGGCGAAGGGAATAGGGATGCGGTTGATTCAGCAGTGCGCGAGGCACTAAGGGCCGGGCGGGACGACGGCACCCTCGCAGACACACCCTTGCGGGTCAGGCGAGAGGAGGGTGTCCGGGCTACCTCGGGGCTGGCTTTTCCGGGAAAGGTCGCAGCCGATGTTGCCAGCGGCCGACTTTTTGTCAGCGACTCGAATCACAACCGCATTGTGATCTCGGAACTACCGGACAAAGCCGGTGGCGCACGCGTGATCGGCATCGTGGGCAGTGGGGAGACGGGAGCACGCGACGGGCCCGCTGCTCAGGCGACTTTCAACCACCCCCAGGGGTTGGCCTGCGCCGGGGATAGTCTTTATGTCGCCGATACTGAGAATCATCTGATCCGAGTCATCGACCTTGCCTCCTTGCAGGTTCGAACGATTGCGGGCACGGGTGCGATCAGCAACGATCGCGCCGGCGGCTTGATGGGTACTCTACAGGGACTCAACTCGCCGTGGGATCTCGCAACAGAAGGTTCCACACTGTATGTTGCCATGGCCGGCGTACATCAAATCTGGCGGGTCGATCTCCCCTTGGGGTTCGCCCGAGCGCTGGCGGGAACTGGGCGTGAGAACATAGTGGATGGAGCCGTTGAACAGGCAGCCCTGGCCCAACCCTCCGGCATCTGCGTTGCCGACGGGAGGATCTTCATCGCCGACAGCGAGGTGAGCGCGGTGCGCGGCATCGACCTGGCAGAGGAGCGCGTGTTCACCGTAGTTGGCGAGGGACTGTTCTCGTTCGGTGACGTCGACGGCGTTTATCCGCTGGCCAAGCTACAGCATCCGCTGGGCGTCGAATCGTGGCGAGCATCGCTTCTCGTAGCTGACACTTACAACCACAAGATCAAGCTGATCGATCCGAAGACACGTCGCGCTGCGACGCTGTACGGCACAGGTCGGCCCGGCACGGCAACGCCCGATGGACAACTTGCGTTTTTTGAACCCGGGGGCCTCGCAGCCGTAGGCGACCATCTGTTCGTGGCGGACACGAACAATCACCGGATCATCCGGGTGGACCTGGAGTCGCATGACTGGTGCGAGGTTGCGTTCGAAGGCCTGACGCCGCCGCACCGACATGCGGGCCATAGCGTCGACCCCATCAAGGTAGCTCCGGCGTCGATCAGCCCGGGCATCGACGTCGAGCTGGTCCTCGATATCGAGATTCCACGACAAGCACATCTAAGCAGGGAAGCACCCTGGTCCGTACGAGTGGAGTCCAATGGCGCGACATTGAGCACAACGACAGGACGGACGGAAGCGCTCCCGCTACGGGTACGCATTCCCGCGGAGGCCGTCGCCGGGGGCGGTATGTGGTATGTCTCGGCCAGTTTCGCTTACTGCAGCGGGTCCGGGCAACACCTGTGCGTACCGGTCGAGTTGGCTTGGCTGGTACGTGTCTCTCCCGGCGGGCAGACCTCGCAGTTGCGCCTTTGCACGGTAGTACCGGGCACCTGAACGAGCATGCGCGGTGCTGGGACGATGTCGACCCGGCACGATTGCGCAGGCTGACCCTGCGAGGCAGCGCCGCGCGGGGCAGCAGTCTGTGGGTAAGAGGTGTCGCGGAATCGCGCTCAGCGGCTTATAGTGCATACCGTGGCTGGTGTCATTGATCGGGTCCCGTCTTCAGGTTCTTGGCACGCTATTTGCGGCGAAACACACGGAGACTGTGCGCCCGACCGGGTGCGGCGCAAGTGATAAACGGTCCGCTTCGTCCGCTGACATGTTGGCCGCCAAGGCCGCACCGTCGGGGCCCATGATAAGGAAGGACAACCATGTACGATGGTGACGAGGTGCAGATCACACCGGGGATGCAGCGTTACATCGATCGCAACAACGAATACCTGGCCCGGCGGAGCAGATACATCCGCGAAGTAGTGAAGAAGTGGAAGTTCGACACGATCGCCGTGCACGGGCTCTACACGACGGAGGACGCAATCGAGGATTATCAAGGCTCCATTATCGAGCCGATCTTCATGAGCACGGCCCAGGCGTTTCGTGATTCGGATGAGATGGCGGCAGCGCTGGCGTATCTGATTCCCTCGTGGAGTTACTCGCGCATTGCCAACCCCTCTACATACTACTATGAGTGGACGCTCGCACTTCTTGAGGGGTACGGTTTCCCGGGAGAGACCTCCGCCTGCTCGACGTCATCGGGGATGGCGGCAATCATGACTGCGGTTCAGCCGTTCCTGGTGCATACCAAGCGCCACGTGCGCGAGCCGCGCAACTTCGTGGCCACGGCGCAGTGCTACGGAGGGACGTTCCAACAATTCAGCGTGCGCTTGATGAAGGAGAGGGATATAGAGTGTCGGTGGGTCGAGGACCCGACGAACATCGACGAGTGGGCGGAAAAAATCGACGGGAACACGCGTTTCCTTTATGGAGAGCTTCCCAGCAATCCCGGGCTTGGCTTCTTCGACATAGAAGCTGTCGCCGACCTCGCCCATAATCACAACCTGCCGTTGATCTGCGACAGCACCGTCGCCACTCCGGCGCTGCTCCGCCCTATCTGCCACGGCGCCGATATCGTTGTGCAATCCACAACCAAGACGCTGACCTCGAGCGGGTTTGGCATCGGCGGCGCCTTGATCGCCCGCAAGAATCTGACCACCAACGTCGAGGACGACGACCTGAAAGAGGATTTCGGCACTTACGTCAAATACCTCCCCAACCGCGATTACGGCCCGAATCTGCACCCGATGCAGGCGGTTATGGCTTTGAACGACATGCGCACTCTGCGCTCCAAGATTGACATGCTCAGCTGCAACACTGCACGCGTGGCGGAGTTCCTAAGAGACCATCCGCAGGTTGAGGGCGTTGACTATCTCGGGCAGCCCGAACATCCCCTGCATGAACTGGCAAGCAGATACATGTGGCTGGTTGATTCGGAATACGATAGTAAATACGAAGGCAAGCGCGTCAACCGCTTCGGGCACCTGATGTCGTTTCGGATCAACGGCGGCCCGGAGGCAACGCGCAGGTTCTTTGACGGCCTGCAACGCATCTGGCGAGCGACGGACCTCGGGCGAATCAAGAGTGTCGCTACAATACCGGCAATCTCGACGCACCAGCAGCAGGGCAAAGCCGGGCGTAAGCTCGCCCACATTCCCCCCAACTTGGTGCGATTATGCGTCGGAGGAGAACACCCCGACGATATAATCGCCGATCTTGATCAGGCGCTCCAGAAGGTCAAGAACACCAAGCGCAGCACGCTGTCGACCGCCGGGTGACGGCACCGGGTTGCCGGTAACACCAGAACCGCCCGTGCAGGACGACGTCGCTGAGCTGCCTACTCACACGGGATTGTTTCCGTCGGTGTATGCTGGGAATGGCAGAACCAGCCTACCTGGAACGATGTCCCCGCCTGAAACAGTGGAACAGGCTCGGCATCGGGAGGAGGCAGATAGTCGGTGCTTAGCGGCGGCAGCTCCGTAATAGTGCCTGCGTCGAGCCTGAAAGGCGTCTCACCCGTGTCGTATCTTACGCTCGCGTCCGCCATCTCGATCTCTATGAACACGTCGAAGAAGCTGTCGCCCCGCGCGAAGTCCCCGTTGTCGACCTCAACGTTCTGGATGAGTCCGGTGGAAGCGACGTCATCCCGCTCCCTGACTACTATCGGGCCCAGCGCACCGCCATCTGCTGCCAGCTCCAGTTGAACCAGTTCGGTATCGATGTCCTCACCGGCCGCGTACGGACCCGGAGCGACCTCGACAATCGCTGAGTCGAAACCGGCCGACGCGAGATCCAACGGGATGCCAGCGGCGCACGTTACATCTTCAACGTCAAGCGTGATGGTTCCTTGTCCCTGTGACTGGAAGCAGTCGCGGTCCCAGCGAGTCATGCTCGCGTCGCAGAAGATCTCTGCCGGTGCCTCAGGCATCTCCAGGTGGAAAGCGATGGCCGCGCCTTCGAGCGTCAATCGAATGTTATGTCCGGGAACGAGAAACGCGGTGACGTTACTGCCGGCCGCGACGGGGCCGTCGATCATCAAGTTGATGTCATTGTTGTCGTCCAGTTCCCGGAGCACAAGGGAGCCGTCCTCCATGACGAGTGTCACCCTGGTGTCGTCCTGGCAAGGCTGCTGGCCCGTTCCGCTGATGATGTAGTTGCCCAG
>JBHHXS010000162.1:0-8103 GCA_046757145.1 Phycisphaerae bacterium
CATCAACATCTTCCACGAGTGGATCAAGGACCAACTACTCGCGGAGCTGCTCATCGACGTTGTTGACTACCGCCACGTGCCCGCCGGCCCGGGCGTCCTCCTCGTCGGTCACGAAGCGGACTACAGCATGGACAACGCCGACAATCGGTACGGGCTGCGTTACAATCGCAAGGCACCGTTGGAAGGCACCAACGAAGACCGCTTTCGACAGGCGCTGAGCTCGGCTGCCAACGCTTGCCGGTTGTTGGAGGCCCACTTCACGGGAGACAATCAGCTCCGTTTCAGCAGACGCGAGTTCGAACTGTTCATTAACGACCGGGCGTTGGCACCGAATACTCGAAAGACTCGCGATGCCTGTGAGCCCGAGCTGAAGGTGTTCCTACGGAATGTGCTGGGCCACGGCGAGTTCGAACTGGAGTATCGGCGCGATCCGCGCGCCCGTTTTGGCGCCATCGTAAGGGCTGCCAAGCCGCTGGAGTTGGCAGCGTTGTGACCATCTCCCCTACCATAAGGGGGTTACCCGCCCTTCGGCGAAATACCCGGTGACCTCGTATGGATTGCACCGTTCATGCAGCCTGAGGATGAGATCTGCTACTGCTACCACGTCTCCCTGAGGAAACTCGTAAACTTCAGCCGGCGCACGAAGCCCGTGCGCCCGAGCGAAATGACCGGCTGTCTTGGTGCAGGCACCGGCTGCGGATGGTGCATCCCGTTTCTGATCAAGCTAGCCCATAACCCCGATGCACTCGCACTCGAGGGCGTCACTCCGGAAGCATACGCAACCCGGCGCACTGAATATAGGTCGGGGCAAACAAAGCACGCGTTTAACGACACCCGCCCTGATAACGAGGCCCACACGCACGGCACAGACCAAGCTCAGGGTGTGACTTCCTGATCCCGCGAACGTCTGATCTTCCCGGCTGGGCATGCCCCGCGACCGCTGCGTTGGGCGATGTACCCACATTGTCGCGCGACGCGCAGCCACGATACCCAGTGGGAGACCGAACCGCACACTCAGCGGGCCATTACCGCTGGTATCCGCGGCTGACCCACCGACATGGTCCGTCACCGCCGGAATGCTCTTACTCTGTCGGTTTCCCCTACGGTTACCGTCCGGCGGTTGCTAGTCGCGGAAGACACTGACGTGAGGTCGCCATGGGCCGACAGCGTCGCGGTACTGAAGGGCCATGCATTTCGCGATCTGGTGAATATGATTCAAGTCGTGCGTCGCCCACATAGCCAGCAGCGCTTCGAGTGTCACTGGGCCCAGGCTGGGGTGCGTTCCCCGGAGCGCAAGCTTCTGATCCGTCAGGTGCATCGCCTTGAGCTCTCGTAGGTTCCGCTCGCGCAGGGACTCAAAGGTGCTGAGCAGATCGTCAAGTGTTTTCCCTCTGCTATCTTTGTGCATTGCATATCGATCGAACGGCGGAAAGGTCCTATCCTCGCCGTGCTCCAGAATGATCAACGTCCGCTGAATCCAGTCTGTTCGCTCACCTTGGATCAGATGTCCAACTACGTCAAAAGGACTGAACGTGTTGTCGCCGTAGTTGTTGAAAACCCATGGACCGCTCAGGCCGCTCAGCATCGACCTGAGCACGGCCGGCGTTCTACTCAGAACCTCAATCGCCTGATCAAGCTTGAACTTCATGGCTGCCATACTCCAAGATTAGCGTTGATTCCCAGTCTGTTGCACACGTTCGGCAAACAAGCCCCCTACGATCTCGTTCCCGCGCGCCGCAAGATGGTTGCAGTTGTAGTAGTTCCCCCGCTCGCCACGGAGCAGCCCGTCGAGCGACTCGACGTCAACGAGCACTGCCCCTGCGTCCGAAGCCGCGGTGCGGAGTCGTCGGTTGAGCAGACGGATGTAGTCGTTTGCGCGTCTGGCCTGATCGCGAGTAAGAGCGCCCGGAGGCGTTGCCTCACACGCATCCAGATCTTCGCTCATCAGGTAATAAGTGGCTACCAGGACGGTCAAGTGCGCGTTGCGTGCTGCCTCGATGGCGGCTCGGACGTCATCCTCGATTTTGTCGAGCTCACGCGCCAGGTCGTGTGACAACGGATAGTGCTCATCCCCCGGAGACGCGATGAGAAGGGCGTCGTGCTCTGCAATGAAGTGGTTGACGTTGTTGCCCCCCTCCCAATACAAGAGAAAACGCGCATTGGGGTAGATGCCCTTTTGTATCAGGTCACGGAGTCGCTTGAGCCCTTCGCCGGTCGTCTCGCCGCCTCGCCCTTCGTTGACAAACACCGCCGCCGGCTCACCCAGTTGTTCGCGGAGGGCGTCCGGATAGTCGCGCTCGCTCGGGCCTGCCGTCGCGGAATCGCCGAAAGCGATGAATCGAACGTCTGCATTGACTGCGCGTGCAAACCCCTTTATGCCCGTGCATCCCGTCGCGCCTAACAGAGCACAGGTTATAGCTGCCGCCGCACCGCCCGTGCGACGGGACGCTGCGATCCTACCTCCTCGGACCCACATAAGCTCCCGGTAATCCGTATCTGCCGACCACCTCTCGAATCGCCCGCCGCGCGAGGGGCAAACCGCGCTCCAACACTACCATCGTAATTGGCTGAGCGACATGAGGCTAGTTCTTTCCCGTGCAATGGCGGATGTGCGGAGCACGCGCGCGCACGGCGTGACGCTTGAATGCAAGTGCAACCGGCGGCAGTCGGTCGAGATCGTAGCGTGCACTGCCTGAGGAAGACTATCGGTCACGGCCTGAACGCACCTTCGGTATAGACGCAGGCGTGTGGTCTGAAGGAAGCTCCCGTCAGCTTCCCCGGCCAAGGGTCAACGGTATACCAATTAGCCTGACGTGTGGGGAACAACGCGGGCCCCAATCTGTTGCAGGTCATGCAGCTCCCCCCGATGACACGCGAGCAAGCGGCACACGAGTTCATACGCCGTGGGTGCTGCGCTCAGATGTCGACAGGCGGTAACATACCGCTGTACCAGCGCTTCACGATCCAGTATCAGGCGTGCCAACAAGCGCTCAAGCGATTGGTAATGGAGATCGGCCGACGCCACATCTTGCCCGGTCAGCCCGGGGATGCCCCCGAGACTGAGAATCAAGTGAGCCAGCTGCGTGCAGTTCTCCCGCGCCCGGTTTGCCATCTGTGTGACGGCTTGAAAACCGTCGGCAGCACCGGGTGCCACGAAGACGCCGGACTCAACCAGGCGGATCAGGAGGCTCTGTTGCTCCTCAGCCAGTAGCTCGCGCAGAACATCGATGACCGCGGCATCGTCCATCAGTACGCCCCAGCCAGCTCCCGTGCCGCTGCGACACCCGGCGTTTGCGGATGGCTGGATACACCTGCGTTGAACCTCCGGCTCGAGGGTTCAGCACCGGCTGCCGTCCGCTCCCCGTATAGATCGTCGAGCCGCGTCGGATTGCTCATCGTGACGGAGCGCCCGGTGAATACCCGCGCGTGGCGGTCGGTGAACGTTTTGAGCGGATGGGCGAATAGAAACAACAGCAGCAGCGCCAGCGCACACATGTTGACGAGCGTCAGCCCGCCCACCGGGCTTCGAACCCGTGCTTGCCCGTCGTCGTGCAGAGTCATCAGCACGACGATACGCATGTAATAATAAAGACTTAGAAGCGTGTTTATCGCTGCAACAAGGATCAAAGACCATCCGAGCACGCCGCCCACCTTGCCCAGCGCCACGAGTACCCACCATTTACCTATGAAACCCGCGAACGGAGGGAGGCCCACAAGCGACATCAGGCAGATGATCATTGGGATCGCTAGAAGCGGCGCACGGCGCATCAAACCGCTGAAGGCCTGCAGGTCGTCGCTGCCGCAATCCCACACAACCAGTGCGGTGATGCCGAACGCCCCGAGGTTCATGAACAGGTAGATGATGATGTAAGCCAACAGTGCAGTTAAGCCGGCCCGATGACCCTGCACATCCACCTGGATGAACACGGCAGCGGCCATCATCATGTAGCCGGCATGGGCGATCGATGAGTAGGCCAACAGTCGTTTTACGCTCTGCTGCCTGTATGCAGAAAAGTTGCCCACGGTGCAGGTGACGGCAGCCATTATACCGATGGCCCAGGCCATCGGCTGGATCCTGGAGATCAAGATGGGGACTTCCACAGCGGCACAGAACGCAGCCACCAACCGGGCAAGCAGGACCAGTCCCGCTGCCTTGCTGGCCACACTGAGCCACGTCGTGACCACGATTCTCGCCCCCTGGAACGCGTCGGGGCACCAGAAGTGAAACGGAACAGCTGATACCTTGAACGCTATGCCTGCGGTCAAGCAAAACAGACCGACTGCCAGCAGCAGGCGGTTCTGCCCCACCGCGAGATTCGCAACGGTGTAATCCGCCAAATCCGCTACACTCAGACTACCTACGAGCCCGTATAAGAGGCTGGCCCCGTAGAGCATGATGGCGGCGCATAACGCACCGAATATCATGTACTTCAACGACGCCTCTGCACCGAGGCGATCACGCTTATCAAACCCGACGATGGCGTAGCTCGGCAGCGACGCCACTTCGATCGCGATGACAATCATCAGTAGATTGGCTGTGCTCACCATCAACGCCATCCCCAGCGCACTGCCGAGCAGCATAACCAGGAACTCCGGAGCGTTAGGCTCGGATTCGCCCGGCCCAAGCCACCACAGCCACGTAACGCCCCCGAGGAAAGCCACGAGAATCACTTGGAATAGGACCGACAGGCCATCCACCACAAGCAGCCCTGCCGCAGGATCCGTCGACAGGCCGCTAAGGCCCCCGTCGACCACTTTGCTCATGAGGCGAACCGCGAGAACAAATGTGACGAGGACGCCAACCGAGGCGACAGCGCCGGCGATCCGCGCACCACGCCCAAGCACTATTGGACACGCCACGATCGCCAGCAACGTGCAGGTAAGCGCGATCATCGGTGCGAACAGCGCCAGGTGTTCGCCTACAGGAATACTCGACCAAGCGGTCGTTTGTGCCGTAAAGGTCACGCTAGCAAGAGCACCTTAACAAAACCTGATCCGGAGCGGGCGTCGGCTGACGCCGCGCGGGACTCCCCGCGAGCCGCGGCTTGTACCACGCCTGACGTCACCGTTTCCTAACACTTCAATACACCTTAATACACCTTCACGACGCCGCACAGGACGCAGCCGACGGGAACACTAATGCACCATCCCGATCATCTGTGAAACATGGGTCAGCATGAGGTTGAGAGTACCGTTCGTGAAGTTAAAGACCGTCTGCGCCGGGAAGACACCCAAAGCGATGCAGAGTACGGCCATCGGAACGAGGATCAACGTCTCACGCCCACTGGCATCCGAGTAGCCGACGTACTCCTCACGCTCCTTTCCCAGATAGACGCGGCGTATAAGCCATAGAATGTAACCCGCGGTGAGTACTACACCAAACGCAGCGATGATGGCCATCGCGTACGCCCAGCTATACTTGGCGCCGGCGTGGAACGTCCCGAGGAGCACCCACACCTCGCCGATGAAACCGCACAAGCCCGGCAAGCCCAACGACGCGAAGAACCCGATTGTGGCAAGAGTGCCGTATCTCGGCATGGTGAGCCACAGGCCGCCGAACCTGTCGATGTCACGATGGTGGGCTCGATCATAAATCACTCCTACCAAAAAGAAGCACATCGGCGAGCTGATGCCGTGGGCGAGCATCTGGAACATCGCCCCTTGAAAACCGGCTGTGGTCATGACTGAAATGCCGAGCAGAACGTACCCCATGTGTGACACGGAACTGTACGCAACCAGCTTCTTGAAATCTGTCTGCGCCATCGCGCATAGCGCGCCGTAGATGATGCTGACCACTCCGACCAAGGCCAGCACGAACGCCCAGCGCTCAGCTCCCGTCGGGAAGATCGGGTAGCACAGGCGCAGAAAGCCGTAGCCCCCCATCTTCAATAGCACACCGGCCAGAATCATGCTTATTGGAGTCGGCGCCTCCACGTGTGCGTCGGGAAGCCAGGTATGGAAGGGAACACTCGGCAGCTTGACGGCGAAGCCCAGGAATAAAAACATGAACATCAAAGGCGCGAAGCGGAAGCCTAGAAACTGTGTCGCGTTGCGCGCAAAATGGGCCTGAATCGTCGGATTCGTGGCAAGCTCGATCAGGTCGAACGTGCCGTGGCGGATCAACGTACCATCCGTCCGATATCCGCTGGCTATACCGTCGACTCCCAGTCTGGTCATCTCATTGGCGATCGCGTCGCTGCTGTAGAAGTACATCGCTACCAGTGCCACCAGCATGAGCACCGATCCGGCCAGGGTGAAGAGAAAGAACTTGATCGCGGCGTACTCGCGCCGCGGACCTCCCCACACGCCGATCAGGAAGTACATAGGCAGCAGCATGACTTCCCAGAAGATGTAAAACAGGAAGAAATCGAGCGACACGAACACCCCGAGCATCCCCGTCTCAAGCAGCAGGAACAGAATGAAGTACGCTCGGACACCCCTGTTGATCTTCCACCTGTCAAACCCCCAACTCGCCCAGCAAGCGAGGAAACTGATCAGCGTGGTCAGCACAAGTAGAGGGAAACCGAGGCCGTCGACGCCGACGAAGTACTCGATGGTGAAATTCGCGCCTTCTATCCAGGTATGGCGAACAACTTCGTGGAGTTTACCGTAACTGCTGCCGAAGATGGCGCCTGGGTCGCCCTCCGGACCGCCGCCGAAAAACGTGCCGAATAGCGATAGTGACACTACCAGCGTAACCAGCGTCGTAGCCAGCGCAACCGCGCGCACGTTCCGCTTGGGCGTCACCAGACAAATCAGAGCACCGATGGCCGGCAGGAACACAACCAACGTGAGAGTATTCATGGGAGTATCGTTCTCAATTATGATCCGGAGTCAGCAATAACAGCATCTTGCAGTCGCAAGAGCACGGCGATCGCCGTACTGCCACTGTCGAACCACCCAGGTCGTCGGGGACTGCCGCTCGGACGGCAACCCGTTCTGCCACTGGTGCCGTCCAGGCTAGCGCGTCAGATAGCCGGTCATCGCCGCACCTCCGCCCGGTTCAGCACCAAACATCAACACACATATAACTGCGACGGCAGCCAACGCCGTCGCAAACAGCACATAGTTGCGGATTCGACCCGTCTGCGGCGTACGGACAACACCGGCCATGTCGGTTGTCGACTTGGCGATGCCGTTGACCACGCCATCCACGCCTTCGTTATCCACGATCAAACCCGAGAAGGCGGCCAGGCGCCCCGTCACCGCTGCCGCCATGTCAACAAACATATCAATGATGTACGTGTCGACAAGGCGCGCGATACGCGCTACCACGACGCACCCTTTGACCCAAACGAAGCTATAGATCTCGTCCAAGAAGTACTTGCGCTCGAGAACTAGGTGCGCCGGGCGAATCGCCTGCTTCAGGGCCTCAGGACGGGCCAGGCCACGCCCGTAGACCAACAGTGCAGCGGCGAATCCCACGATGAACGCCCCGCCGACGCTGAAGAGCAGCCAATGGTGAGCAGCATTGATGGCCTCAGTATGAACGGTTCCGTCGGTGGCCAGGACCATAGCCGCACTGGTCGCAGCGGGGGCGGCGTCAGCGATCAACGGGCGGAAAAGGAAATAGCTGCAATAGACGGTCCCGACCGCCAACACGACTAGAGGAACGTACATCAGCGGAAGTTCGTGCGCATGCTGATGTACGTGCTCATCACGCGGCCTGCCCATGAATGTCATCCACCAGCAGCGCATCATGTAGAAGGGGGTGACATAGGCGGTGAAGGACGCAAGATACAGCATCCACTTAGGCAAAGGCGGCATGTCCGCGAAGATCGACGCCTTGGCTACTACTATGTCGCGGTCCGCCTCCGGACCGGACCCATGCGTATCCGCTTCCTCTCCGTACGACCTCCCAGCAACGTGATCTCGCCCCGGCGTATTGGCTGTCTCCATCGCTTGGACGTGCTTCGTCAGCCCGGGTGATCCTCTCCGGGCACCGACAGTGAACCCGGCAGGAGTACGGGCTCCGTGGAAGCGCGTGTCTGTCGAAGCGAGATCACATGGTTCACCGTCATTCGCAGCACGCCATGTGTGTTCCTGCCGATGCGCCGCAAGCCGTACCGGGGGAAGGCTGACGGGGGCCGCCTTGCCTTGCCC
>JBHHXS010000163.1:0-8079 GCA_046757145.1 Phycisphaerae bacterium
GTCTGGTACGGGTTACCGAACGCTCGCGGGTTCGAACACTGGAACAAAAACCTCCCCGAGTAGGACTCGAACCTACAACCTAGCGGTTAACAGCCGCTCGCTCTACCAATTGAGCTATCGGGGAACAACGGTTGATGGATCAAGCCACGCGACAGGATACCGCCCGCGCTCCTACGGTCAAGGGCTGCGTCACCGGGCAGCTTTGGCTCAGGCCCGACGCAGAACAGGCGCATCATGCATCTTCTTGAGCTGCCTGTTCACGTTCAGTAAAGTAGTTCGCTGGCCCCGCCGCCGAAGGTTGAGCTGCCGTGCTCCCAGCCTCGGCGGACCAATCCCAGACCGTACAGGCAGTACTCGAAGTCCTCGCTCAGGTGGCGGAACAAGGACGATGGAGGCACGTCGTTCTCGTCAGCCAAGTCAGACACAATGGCGTATGAGCGTCTCCCCTGCTCCACGTAGTCAAGCAGAACATCCTCGTCGTGTTCGGTGAGTCTGCGAAGGTGTTCCGGGTAGACTCCAGCCCAGAAAAGGGTGAAGTCGCCAATCTGCCTGTACATGGTGCGATCGCGATCGACGGGGTTGCTAGGCAGATCGTCCTCCAGCACCATCAGCATCGCAGCGATTTCCTTTAGGCCACGCCCACGCACCTTGCGCATGGCGTTGAGCCTGTCGATGTGAGTGAAATCGACAAGGAGATCCACGAGGTAGCCGGTCAGCTCAGGATCACACACGCCGACTTCCGCGCAAAAAGCATGTTCGACAAGCCCGGCGAACAGGCGTCGAAGAGGATGTCTCGAAGGCACCGATTGCACCTGCGTTCTCTACAGCCTCCAGCAGAGCACTAAACCATCACTGCAATGCACAAAGCCACAACGACATACGCTGCATCGCTGTCTAAATGTTAGGATTCGCAGCCGCCACAGGCAAACCCTTCGCAGCAGTGACTTTTTATACGACACCCGATAATATCTATCCCCCATGCCGTAACACCTGCCCCCCCGCCCGAGTGCATCAGGGCAGCCGGCCGTTGGCCTTCCGCGGCCCCCAGCGCCGTGGCTTGCCAGGGACAGCGTGGTCGAGAGATAGCGATGCGGCTAAGCGCCGACGGCAGTCGCAGTTGCCGAGACGCGCCGCTGCTCGCCGAACACGCCGCGACGACAGTCGAAAACTGAAGTCACTGATTATCGTTCGCGTTGGTTACTGGTTGCTTCTTCTTTGGCGAGGTGCGTTGTCGCTGTGCGTCCGCGGGGGTCGTTGTCGGGCTGGCGGCACGCTTCCGCGCCGCGCGTTTTTTGACCTCTGCAGCGCTGGCCTGCTTGTGGGCGGAATGTTGCTCGAGCTGTAACGTGGTCAGCAGCCCGCGCAGTCGTGTCTCCATCTGAGCGAACAGTTCATACACCGGCTCCAGGAGTTTCTTGCGTGCCGCCTCCACCTCCTTTAGCTTGGCGCGGTCGCGCTTCTCAATTGCGCTGCGTTGCTCGCTGGCAAGTTTGCTGAACTCGTGCTTCTGGGCGTTCTTGATGTCGCTTGCCTTGGCCTTGAATTCCTTGAGGATCGATCTTGCCGTCTCTATCTGGCTCTCATCGAGGCGGAACTCCTTGATGAACTCTTCGACGCGGGTGTCGAAGAGCGTCGGGATGTTCACGGGGGCCTCAGCCGGGCGGTCGGGCAGAGGCTTTTCCGGTGGACGCCCCGGGCGCGGCGGCGCGGCACCGGGAGTCTCCGGCCCCGGCAGTATTCCTCCGTCGTCGGTCTTCTTGCCCTGTGCCCACGAGCGCAAACGATTATGGATCTCGTCGAAGTTCTTCTCCATTTCCGACAAGTCGTAGTCGTGCAGTGCCTTTTGCTCATCAGTTAGAATCTGCCGCCATTCGTCGTTCGCTTTGAAGATGGCTTTTTGTGCTAGCTCGGCAAGCGGCCCAGCAGCCCTGCCTATCCGCTTCATCAGCTCAACATCATCGGGCGGGCCGCCAAGCGCCTGGGCGGAGAGCAAGTCACGAATGACCGGCCACACCTCGTCCTCGTGCTCGAGCAGGAACTTGTTAACCTCCGTCTTCATCAGTTCATCCGTGAACTGCGTTTGTGCTTGGTTCAGATTGTAGCGCCGCGCGATGTTCTGCACCGCACGTTCCAGAATCTGCTCGATAGTGGCGGACGCCGCTGGTGAAGTCGGTACCTTCACCTGTTCTTTCCTGGCCTCGGTCGGTGTGGGATCCACTGCCAAGCAGACCGAAGTGACCGACAAGGCGGCTGACACCATGAGCACGTTGATTCGATGTTGCAGTCGCATATCCAGACACCTGCGTTACACGGTTGGTGGACTCAGCACTCTGGCCCGCGGTCACGGGCCGCGCGGTCCAGGCACGCAGCCTATACCACAATCCCACACGCCCGCAACGGCTTTGCCGTCGAACGTACCCGACCGGCACCCGGCACACGGGCGGCAGCGCTCCTGTCGCGATGGGGGTTAATAAGCAATCACCACCTTATAACAACCGAATCGGTGTCCCGGTTGCAGCGGCGTACGTGGCGGCCAGCTGTGCGAAGCTGTAACAGCAAGCCGAACGTCGCAGCCAACGCGATCTCGCTCTTTTCACCGGTCCGTGCACTTTGACGGCCCGGATCGTCCAGTGGTGACGCATCAGCCCCCGTTTCCCCTCTCGGCAAGGGAAAGGAAAGGTGAGTGCCGACAAAGGGAGGTCACGAAACGCGCCAACCAGCCCACACAGCCTCCTGGCATTGACAGCAGATTATAAAACAGGCTGATGCGGAGCACTGGGGTTCCTTGGGGGCGATAAAGTGGGACGACTTATGCGTCGGGGTCGCGTCCCGTTGCCCACCGTACGACCCGGGTGATCTTGTTGACGTAGGACCGCAGCCGATAACGCCAGATCCGCCGCACGAGCCTGGCCAGGGTCTGGTTTGCCGTGTCGTGACGCAACGCACGCTTGAGCATAGCCCGCGCTTCTCCCCACCGACCGAGGTGCAGGTACGCAACAGCGGCATTGTGCATAGCAGTCACGTAGTCGGGCTTCCACCGCAAAGCCTGTAGGCATTGATCGACCCCAGCGGCGTATCTGCCCATCTGAAAGAGGCAGACCGCCAGGTTGTGGTGCGCGAAGGCGTGACGCACGTCGAGGGCAAGCACGCGCCGGAACCAATCCGCCGCCTTGCCAGGCTGCCTCAGGGCGAGGAAGCAGTTCCCGACAAGCATGCGCAGCTCGGGATTGCCAGCATCACGCGCAGCAGCGGCAGCAAGTCGCCCATGAGCCTCATCAAAACGCCGCAACTGATACAGTGCCTCGCCTGCCCGTTGATCGATGTCGTCCAGACCGGCATCATCAGCGGCAGCGCGTCCGATAGCCTCGAAGCACTCGAGGGCGCGATCGGGGTATCCCTGAGCCAGCCAAATTCTCCCCAGCGCGTACCGGGCACGCGCGTGCTCAGGGTCAAGCTCCAGAATCTGCACGAACTTTGCAGCTGCGGAGGCTCGGTCGCCCGACTCCAGCGTCAGGTCGGCGAGCTCACAAAGAAGATCCGTGTTGCCCGGGTCCTCTCTGAGCTCACGAACGAAGTAGTCACGTGCTTCATCGAGTTTGCCTTGGGCGCGATATGCCTGCGCGATCCGCCGGTTGACCCCCATATAGGCGGGCTCGATATCCAGTACGCGCTCCCAACAGTAGATTGCCCGATCAGTTTGTCCGCGCGCAAGCAGCGACCCGGCGATGTGGAAGAAGCAATGTGGGCAACAGTCGTCGATCTCCTGGGCAAGATAGAACATCTGCTCAGCTTGATCATGCAGAGCGAGTTCGGCATAAGCGGCGATGCGGTGGCAATAGGCCGGTTCGAAGTCGGGATACGCCCGCGCCAGCGCCTCAAAGGTTTCTACCGCACGCCCATAACGACCAAGCTGTATCAGGGCGACGCCGAGGGCGACGCACACGTCGCGATCGCCCGGCTCAAGCTCCTGGGCAGTCTCGTAGGCACGGACTGCCTCTTCACACTGATCCAACTCCTGCAGGATGAAACCGCGCTGGGCATGCCAGGCCGCGTTGTTGGGGTTGATGCTCAGGGCGACCTCGATCTCCGCCAGCGCTTCCACCCAGTGCTGGGACTCGGACAGTTGTTGCGCCCGTTCGACCCGCTGTTCTGCGTCGAACCATTCGTTCATCTTAGGTAACCAACCCCACGCGGCGAGGGCCTATCCCCTTCACCTGTTAATTCTAGATCTGATATCGGACGGAAGCAACCACGAATCGAGCACTGACCCAAGTCCGCAGATCAAAGCGGGCAGGCCCCTTAGCGCGGGTCTCACGGCGTGTATGGCTCATTCCGGCCTGAGGTTGGCCGTTGCAGGCGCCCGCTCCCAGTCACCGGTGGGAGCGTAGTTGAGCAGGAACACGGTGATCGGCCGAGGAGATTACTGGGGCACCAGCGGCCGGCGCCATGGCGATCTCGTTGAGGTCAACCGTGATCCCGACGCTTCATCGTTGTACATCGCGGTTGGCAGACGATGAGCTCAGTTCTCCGGCGGTCGTTCAGGTTTTGCCGGAAGCGCAGGACAGCGCACGGCGCCAGCCCACTAAGACGCCCGTCAGATAGGCGCTCCAGCTGGTCGGGGTTAGTTCGGTGGCATAGGCGGTTCACCTGTGTGTGACGTCTCTTTCGCTAGAATCACTAATCGCACGTAACGACAGTTTTTCCTTGTATGACCCGATAACGGCGCATATACTGCAATGTTCCACAAGTGTGGTGAAGAGCGTGTCAAGGCACATACGGTCCGGTCTTCTTGAGCATTCGAGTGCAAGCCGCGCGCCCGCGCGCGGCAGAGGCCCCTTTTTCGTGGATTGGTGACAGGATGATGACGGCGATGTGCCGAGGAAGGAGGGCGATGGTCTGAAAGAGGACTGATGCTCGAGACGTGCGCCGCCGAAGCGGCAGCCTGAAAACCATTAAGGGGCATAAGCGATACAATCGCTGTTTGTTGAAGGCTGATGTCGCCAAGAATGAAAGGAGCTGAACCATGTTTCGCAGACTGATTCTGTCGTCTACAGTGGGATTCGCGGGTTTGGCGGGGTTTCACGCGGATGCATCGCCGTTCAGAGCGCGCGGGTCATACGATGGTCACGGCGTTGTGGCAACTTATCCCGCCAAGGGGCTGATCGTCGTCGCCATCGAGCAGGATAGCATGCCGGAGGATGTCAAGAAGCATATCTTCACCGTCCGCGGCGCGGCCGAGGACATTGTCCAGATCGCAGCGGATGAAGGGCGCCTGCATGTCGAGTACGGCGCGGGCACGCTGAGAGTGGAAAGCAACGGTGAGCTTGTGCTCCTGGCAACGGCCCGTGATTCGATTCCCTCGGAAACCACCACGTGGACCATGGAGGGTAGGGTGCTTAGGACCACGACACGCAGCTTGACCGACGCGGAAGCCGTCAGATTGATGGCGAGCGGTGTGGTCCTGCTCAACGCCACCGAGTTCGTGCACACTACGGTTGACTCTCTTCTGGAGGCCTATGGTATTGCGGATGAGGGATGGATGAAAGAGATCGAAAGGATCAACATCCTCTTTGCATCGGATATCTATTCGCTGCCGGAGGTTGCTGCTCCCGTGGCCCAGCCCCTCGATAATACGGAGTCGGAGGGCGAGTCGGGGGAGAACGATAACGGGACGGGGAAGATGGCTATCCCGAAGCCCAGCCCGCCAAAGAAACCATGCCAGGCCGGGGGTGCTAATGCCGGGGGCTGTGGGATCACCTGCGGTGTCGGCGAGTCATGCGAAGTGTCGGATTGCAGGAACAACACGTGCGCGTGTTGCAACTGTGAAATAGTGAACAACGTCCTGACCGCAGTGTGTAAATGCAAGCCGTGCGACGAGGTATAGGATCGATTGCCGGATTGTCGTCGGGGAAAGAGTATTCCAGGCGTGCATCGTCGCTGCGAGACCGCACGCCCGTCAGGGTGACGGCATCCACAGGGTGGCGACGGTCTTGGGCGACGCGCGGATTGGCGTGATGCGCGCTGCGGGGGAGCAGGTTAAGAGCCGACGCGGACCTGTGCTTTGGCCCCCGCCCCACCCCACAGGATAGAACCCGCCTGCCGGACCAACACGCCGAAGTCTCGCATGATCAGATAAAGCGATGGAGTCGCGACGAGTGTCAACACGGTGGCGAACAGCAAGCCGGCGGAGATGGAGATGCCCATGGGAATCAGGAACCTCGCCTGAAAGGATTTCTCCGCCAAGAGCGGAGCCACGCCAAGCACGGTGGTTGCAGAGGTAAGCAGTATCGGGCGGAGTCGCCCTGCGCTCGCTTCGACGACGACCTCGGTGACGGGCCTGCCCTGGGACGAAAGCCTGTTTATGAACGTCACCAAGAGCATGGAGTCATTAACAACGATGCCGGAAAGCGCCACCATCCCTATGAGTGAGAGAATCGTCAAGGGATAACCCATCAGGTAATGCCCCGCGACGGCACCGATTATGCCGAACGGTATTACGGCCATCACGATAAGCGGTTGTGCGTAGCTGCGGAACAGGGTGGCGAGAATGACATAGATGAGAAGGAGCGCGGTAACGAAATTGTACTTCAATGATCCGAAGGACTTGCGCGTCTCCAGCTTTTGCCCACCGAACTTCAGAGTCACGCCGGGATAGCGCTCAACGATACCGGGAAACACCCCGGCAAGCTCGCTCATCACCTGATCGGCATTCGTGACGGCGGGATCCACGTCAGCGGTGACAGTAACGGTGCGCTTATGGTTCTTGCGTTTGATCGACGCGTAGCCGGTCCCCTCTGTCAGGCTGGCGACCTCCGTGAAGGGAACCATGTATCCCCCGGGCGTGGCAAGGCGCATCGATTCAATGTCGTAAACCTGCCGACGGTGCTCCTGCGGATAGCGCACCATGATCCTGACGTCCTCCCGACCCCGCTGAACCTTCCGCGCTTCGAACCCATAGAAGGCGGCGCGCACCTGGGTGGCAAGCGATTCTGTTGTAAGCCCGACCGCGGAGGCGGAGTCGAAGAGCCTTATCTGAACCTCACGCTGACCGGCATCGAAGTCGTCCACTATGTCCAGAACACCGTCGAAGTCCGCCAGGCGTTGCTTGACCGAGTCAGCGACGTCGACCAGAGCATCCACGTTCGTTCCGCTGATCTCGACCTGGATGGCTGCCCCACCGGGCCCCCCGTGTAGGGCGTAGTACTTGAGCTTCTCGACCCCCGGAATGTGAGCGGTCCGGGCGCGGAGCTCCTGGAGTATCTGCGTGCTGCTCCTGTCGCGCAGCTCGCTGGGAACGAGCTCTATGAAGAACTGCGCGAGGTGGGGCTGTGGCGCGCTGACGATGCCGTCGTCACTCATCCGCAGTCCGATGAGGGTGTAGACAGTATTCAGCTCTGGTAGATTCATGGCCGCCTCTTCCACAACGCGCGCCGCCCGCTCCGTAGCTTCGATCGGCGTCGACACACCCATCGTCAGATCTGCAATGAGCGTGTCAGAATCCATCTGTGGGAGAAAAACAAAGGGGACATGCCTCCCGACGACCGCTCCACCAGTGGCAATCAACAGCGACGTCAACGCCGCGATCGTCACATACCGATACCTGAGTGCGGTCCGGAGCAACCTCACGTACGCCGTGCGGAGCTTCTTCTGAAGGTAAAGGTGTTGCACATGTCTGATCCGCGCACCTTGGCGGGCGAGCCAGGCGGTCCGGACAGGCGCGTGATGCGCATCCGCGGTTTCGAGGGGGCGCAGGCCGTGGGCAAGGTGAGAGGGTAGGATCGTCAGGGCCTCGATCAGCGATACACTCAACGCGACGCAGACTATAACGGGAAGGACACCCATCCAGTCCCCGATCTGCCCCTCGATGAACATGAGCGGGACGAACGCGACGATCGTAGTCAGGATGGCACAGGTGACCGGCCACGTCACTTCCTCGGTTCCGCTGATGGCTGCGAGCCGGGGCTCAACACCCTGCTCTACTTTTGCATAGACATGCTCGCCGACGATGATGGCATCGTCGACAAGCAGCCCCAGCACTATGATCAGGCCTAGCATGGTGATGAGGTTCAAGGTCACTCC
>JBHHXS010000164.1:0-8055 GCA_046757145.1 Phycisphaerae bacterium
TCCCTGCTCGTAACGTTGCACCTGCGGGGCAGGCCGCCGACAACGTCGCGTCCGCGCACCTCCTTGACGACCTCATCATCACTTTCGCCGACCGCGCCCAGCTCGATTTTAACGGCCTCAGCCGTCTGCAGCCCGATCATCAGGTCATACTTTCGCCGCATGTATGCGATGATTGCTGCGTCCATCTCGTCTCCCGCCACGCGGATGCTGTTGCACACCGCTATGTCCGCAAGTGTCATGATTGCGACCTCGGTGGTTCCGCCACCGATGTCCACGATCATAGAGGCGGTAGCCTCTGCGATGGGAAGCCCCGCTCCAATCCCGGCAGCCATGGGTTCCTCGATCAGATAGACACGACGGGCGCCGGCCCGTTCTGCTGAATTGTACACCGCGCGCTTCTCGACTGCGGTGATGCCCGACGGAACGGCTATCACGACTCGCGGTTTGACAAACCTGCGACGCCCATGCACCTTCCGTATAAAGTACCCCAACATGGCCTCGGTGATGTCAAAATCCGCTATGACTCCGTCTTTCAGCGGTCGGATGGCGCTTATCGAACCCGGGGTCTTCCCGAGCATCTCCTTGGCGACGATCCCCACGGCGTTGCCTTCGCGCAGGACCTGGTTAGTGCCTCGGCGAACGGCTACCACCGATGGTTCGTTGAGAACAACCCCCTCCCCTTTGACGCACACCAGCGTATTGCAGGTGCCCAGGTCGATGCCCATGTCGACGCTGAACATACCCAGAAGAGAGTCGAAGATCACGCGAGATTCCTTTTCCTAACCCCTCCCAAACCGGATGGTTCCCGCACCCATCCGCCGCACCGCACGCTCTACCGATTCACGCAAGGCGCATCGCCCCAAACGTGACAGCGGTGCGGAGCATCGCCCACACGCCGTCCATACGCCACGGGCACGGTATCTGGAACGCAAGCCTATGCCGCGCTTGTCACGCTGAACGGATTCCAATCCCCGAACAGCTGTTGACTGCGAACGGCCAGGTATATCGTCGCCCCGCCGACCACGACTGTCGCGACGATCAGCAACACTGTATACACGTCGTGTCCGGGTTTCGTCTCCGCAGGTCCCTCGCTCATCTTAGCTACCTTCTTGTTGGTGCGCCGTTTCACGACCCGGCGCCGACCTCGCGCGGCGCACCCGGAGGCTTACCAATCCGCATCGAGACATCGCGATCACCCGCGCGATCCGCCAAGGCCGGCCGCGTCCGTGACCAGATCACCCGATCGGGGATCAACAGTTGAAGAGACCAAGCGACCTGCCGACTGATTCGGATCCACAAGATCGATCCTCAGATCACCCACGTATTGGTCATCCCGATGAATCACGAAGACCATGTCCTTGAGAACACCGTCCGCGGCGCCCACACTGATTGTGACAATACTACCGGAGACCTCGACGACATGCCCCCGTATCACGGTCTCTGCAATAGGGGTAACCGGAGTAACACCACCCATATCGGGCTCCGTGAAGCTCTCCTGCCGGATGTCACTGGCGAGGCGACGCGCTTCGCGCATCAGTTTTTCGTTCTCCTTGCGCGCTATGTTGACCTGTTGCTCGAGCTGCCGTTTCTGTTCCATCATAACCGCGATCTGAGCCGTGTACTCATCTACACGATCATTCAAATCGATGTTCTTCCTCTCCAGCTCGATATTCCGTGCCTCGAGTTTCTCCACCTGCGCCCGGTATCCGTCTCTGCCCGCTGCACACGCATCCAGTTGCGCAAGCAGGCCGCGGTTTATGGCCTCCGAGCTGCTCTTCTCGGATGCGGATCTCGCCAGGTCGGCACGCATCTGGGCTACTTCATTGCGTGCCTGCTGAAGCTGCGCCTCAAGCTCGCCTATTCTGTCCAGTTGCTCCTTCAGACCGTCGTGGGCAGTCGCCAGCTCGGCTGCGTTGGCAGCGATGAGGTTACTCAAGTTGGTATCTGCGATCTTGGCATGTTCTTCGTACTTCATAGCCGTGTCGCGCCAATCCGCCGTCTGGGCGACAATCGAGACAGTCATGACGGCGAAAGCTATACTGCAAAACACAAGAAGAACGATGAAGACTTTCGTCAAAGTACTCAATGGAAGTCTCCTGCCCGGGAACGCCGCACGGGCCCTAGCCGTATTCTGCGGACAATGCCGCTCCCAGACCTACGAAACCGGAATGTCTGACAGCCTAGCGACCGTACACCTTCGCCGCACCCGGGAAGAACCGCGCGCCAACCCGCGCCGCCTGCACTGCCATGTGCCGTCCGCGGACATACCGCACCCCATGTTCCTAACACCCACCGTCGGGCGTAGCCATTCGTATAGCCGAGCTTGCCGTCGGTTTCAAGCCCCATCGGGCGATCCGGGCCACTTTTGCGCCTCGGTGATGCCCGCGCAGCAACGGAAAGCTCGGGAAAGACGGAGCGGATGATCGGGCCTGCCGGTGATCAGAGCAAGCCGCTGCTCTGTGAACCCCGAGTCCCGGTGCTAGGTTTGCGCGGAGCGCGGCGTGTGCGTCTAAGGATATCACAGGTAGGGGCGCTGCTGCGGCAAGCCGAGCAGTGCGTCATCCTTCCCGGCAGCCGTCGCCCGTGCTAAAAACAATCCTGTTAGCGGTCTGCCCTGTGGGACCCGCCACGGCATGGCGAAGACTTACGGAGTTATCGGCTGTTTGGGCGTTGACCGCGGGTGCACAGCGAATGCACGGTCCGCGGGGAGCCGGCCCGGGGGCCCGCAGTACCGACGGTCTCGCGATGGACGCCGGCGAAACCGGGGCACTGGAATGCCCTTTAGGCACTGCACCTTAATCACACGGTGCCCGGCATGATCACCTGGTGCCTGGCATCGGCAGAATGAAATGACACAGTTACCCTACTCCGAAAACTAGATGCAGCTACTGACACTACTAGCCTTCGCAATGCTGTTCTGGCGTGGCGAGCAGCCCGGGGAGTGGGTGCTGGTCCCCGCCGGCGATGTCTTCTGGACGATGACAGCGGTATTGGCTCCGCCGGTGATTCTCGGCTTCTCCGCCTGCGCTGCGATGCGTATCGCGCGGCGCATGCTGATTGAGCGACCCCAGACACCGGAAGCGGCCCAACGCTTCCACCATCGTGCCGTCCTCCTGCTACGCGTGGGCACTGCCGTCAGTTTCGGGGTCCTGGTCTTCCTGACGCATTGGCCCGACTGGTTCCTGCTGGGCAGCATCACCCCGGCCCTACAGATCGTCGGGGACGCGATCGTGCTGACGCCTTATCTTGCCAATCTTCTGGTAGTGTGGGTAGCTACGTATCCCATCGAGCGCTATGTGCACCAGGCAGGCCATGCAGAGGCCAGCGCTGAGACCACCCCGACAGAGGAGGCCGGCGGGCTCGTGGACTACCTCGACTTTCAAATCCGACACTGTTTCCTCGTCATCGCGTGTCCGATGCTTCTGATCCTGTTCACATCGAACATGACGCGCGGGCACGGGCCCTGGCTTTGCGAGGTCACAGGGTGGGAATGGACGCCTGAGGTTCTGCTAGGCGTTGTCGCAGTGGGGGTTTTCGTGCTGGCTCCGGCAATGCTCCGGCACATCTGGCGAACCACTCCACTAGAACCCGGTCCACTCCGCGACAGGCTGGAGGAGGCCTGTAGGCGAGTCGGACTCAGATGCCGCGATATTCTCCGCTGGGACAGTCGAGGCATGATGATCAACGCTGCAGTAATGGGGGTGGTCGCATCGCTCCGATTCGTCCTGCTCTCCGATGCTCTGCTGGCCAACATGAGCTCGAAACAGATTGAGGCGGCGTTCGGGCACGAGGCAGGCCACATCCGCCACCGCCATATACAGCACTTCCTCGTGTTCGCCGCCCTTGGGTGGGCGGCGGTCGCCGGGGTCATGGAGCTTGCGGCTCATGCGCTTGCGGACCCCGAAGCGACAGGCGGGTCGCCTCTCGCCGCCGTCGAGGTGGTCGGTGTTGTAGCGACGGTGCTGGTATGGGGCGTGGGCTTCGGGTGGCTATCGCGGCGTTTCGAGCGACAGGCCGACGTCTTCGGCGCTCGTTGCGTAACTCCCAAGCCGGCCGACTGCAAAGTCCCGTGCAGCGTTCACCCCGATGCGCAGACGTCGTTAACCACCCGGGGGCGCGTCTGCGCCAGCGGTGCTGAAATCTTTGTCTCCGCTCTCGACCGAGTCGCGCTGCTCAATGGGATTCCACACGAGGAGCCTAGCTGGCGACACTCATCGATTGGAAACCGCATGCGTTTCCTGACTTCACTGGCGGGCGATCCCAACCGTGCCGCTCGGTTCGAAACGTCGATACGCCGTACGAAACGAGCGCTTATTGCCCTCGCGCTTGCCTCAGCCGCGCTTACCGCGTACTACTGGATCACCGTCCCGGAACCTGCGATATTCCAGCTTTGAACCCCCGGGGTGTCGTTCCGCTCCACCGGACGGGACTCGCGTCTCGCGGCGCGGAGCGCATTCTTCCGAAGTCCTCGACGGCCAAGCGGAAGCGCGGAAACGCTCCGACCGTACCGTAAAGGTTTGACGATGACCGCAGCCACAATCGACGGCATTTCCCTGAGTCAACGCATCAAGCAGGAGACCGCGAGGCAGGTGGCCGCGCTTGCCAGCCAGGGCATCCGAGTTCGCCTCGACGCTGTGCTGGTGGGGGATCCTGAGGCGGGTGGCATCTACGCCCGGTCACAGCGCACCCGTTGTCAGGAGGTTGGGATTGAGTACCAACTCCATGCGCTGGCGGATGACGCCAAGGAGACTGACATCCGTTCGGTCATCCGCGAGCTGAACGAGGACCGTGCCGTGACGGGTATCGTACTCAATCTGCCTCTACCAGCAGGAATCGACACGCCCGCCCTGCAGTACTACATCGATCCATACAAAGACGTGGAGGGCGTCAACCCGGCCAACATCGGGCTACTCTTCTACGGTGGTCCGATCATCGCGCCGTGCACTGCACTGGCGGTGATGGAGATTCTGCGTGAGGCCGGCGTGAAGCCTCGCGGGTTGGACGCAGCCATAGTCGGCCAGGGGACTATAGCCGGCAAACCCGTCTCGCTCTTCCTGCTGCATGAGATGGCCACGGTAACTTGCTGCCACATCGCGACCCGCGACCTCGCACGGCACACGCGTGAGGCCGACTTGCTCATAGTGGCGGTTGGTAAGCCCGATCTCATACGTGCCGGGCACGTCAAACCCGGTACCGTGGTCATCGACGTAGGTATCAACACCGTCGAGGACCCCGGCGTTGGGCGGAAGATCGTCGGCGACGTGGCCTATGACGAGGTGAAAGATGTGGCAAGCGTGATCACTCCGGTGCCGGGCGGCGTCGGCCCGGTGACCGTAGCGATGCTTCTACGAAGCGCTGCCGAGGCCGCACGTAAGCAGCTGGCCGAGCCCAGGCGCCTCAAATTGTAGCCGTTGCCGGCCCCAGGCGGGCCGCACCGGTGCGCCCTCGCCTCCTTAGCAGCATTGACACGTGACGCGGAGCAGCAGCGGTCGGCGTGTGCCGCGTCGCCAAAAGCGAGCGATTCCACATCAACGCAACACGTCGGCGTTGCCTCCATCCCTCGAACGCTTACTATGGTACGCGAATGGCTTGGGCGTGGAGGCTTGTGACATGTGGGTGGTAGTTGGCCGACCAAAAGGGCTCATCGCCGCGCTAACAGCCGTGTGTGTCGCCCGCGGAGCCTTGCCGACCGTCGCTCAAACCACTGTACAGGCTCGAGACGCCCCGGTACGTGCACACAACTCGACGCCCGGACACCTCCTGTCAATCGTACCCGGTGAGGTCTCAGCTGCGTTGATGATCCGCGATCTGGCCGGGTTGGATGCCAAGCTAAGGCATCTCGGCGAGCAACTGGGACAACCCGTCAACCCTTACGCACGGGCAAAGAGTTGGCTCGAGGTGGTCGCGGGCATCCACGACAAGGGCCCAGCGGCCGTCATCCTCATGCCCGCTGCCCGTGAGAGCGCGGGCCAACGGCGGATCGCGATGTTGCTCCCGACGGACGACCGCGCAGCGCTCTTGCGCTTGCTGAGTCCGCAACAACTCGATGACCGTTCTACCAGAATCACTCTGCGAGGGCATGAGAGCTACGCGGGCAGCAAAGGTGCTTTTACGGTATTCGCATCAAGCCAGTCCACACTCACCAGCATCCTTGATTCGGAAACCAACCTGGGCGAGAAGCTCGCACTCCACCAGAAACGGCGTGCCGCGTACAACGACGTGACGCTCTGGGTGGACGTCGGCGCGCGGAGCGCCGACCTTTTGGGGCCACTTGCCCCGCCCGGGCTGCGCCCGCTCGTCGCCGCTCGCCATCGAGCGGCGGCAAGCACCCGGGGTATTCAGCTCTCGGCGCGGATCGAGCAGGACGGCGTTGCCCTGGAACTGTCTTACAAAACCGTCGGGGCCAGCCGCGCACACACCATTCAGGGAGTGACCACAACGATGCTGCGCGGCCTGCCCGACGAGAGATTCGTCATCGCAGCCGGTACGACGACCGGAGTGGTTGCAGCTAAGTCCCGTAGCGTCGCGGAGTCAATCGCAGCGTGCCTTAGTGACGCCGGCGTACTCGATCCAACGCGGTCGCGCGAGCTGCGGTCTGCGCTCGAGCATGCCATGAGCACCGTTGAAAACATGGCAGCGAGCGTCTCCGTGCTGCCTGAAGAGGCCGATGGAACATTAGGTGTCGCCTGTGTCGTTCAAACCGCGGGAAAAGCAGAGGAGTTTCGGAGCGCCGTCGAGTCACTTACCCGTGCGGTCAAAAGCGAGGCGTTTGCCAGCGAAGATGTGAACCGGGTGTTAGACAAGCTGGCTTATCACAGGGCTGCTGAAACTGACCGCGGGATCACCGTTGACCACCTGGTATTGGACCCCAGCACATGGGATTCCGTCAGCCAGCCGACTACCGCGAAGTTGCTGGGCAGCTCAGGGCTGTTGATCCGTCTGGGTGTTGTTGGGGAGAATCATTCAGTCTTGACCATCGGGGGGGGATTCGAGCGTTTTTACGAAGCCGTCCGGGTGGCACGTGAAAGCCGCGCGCCTTTGGCCTCCAACCCTGGGACTATGATGTCCGCGTTGGGGGTTGCGCGTAGGCGCTGGCTTGAAGCCTACGTATCGGTGGACGGGGTAGTCGACCTGGTGGGCGCGGTATACAACGCCGGCGGTACGCGGCCGGACTGGCCGGAGATGCCCGAAACCAACGCTCCTGTGGCTATGGCTATGCACTCCGTACGTGCATCCGTGACCCAGGTTGATGTGTTCGTCCCGACCGAAGCGCTGATCGCGCTAAAGGCTGTCGTCGACGCGCGCGCACCGAAAGTAGCAGCGCCCCAACCGTGATCGACCAGCGTGCAGGTCAGGCCCATGATCTTGATGGAGTGCTAGTAATGCCAGTCCAGTTGGACGCTGTGGAACTGCGCGTGCTCGGTGTGCTCATCGAGAAGTCCCTCACCCAGGCAAGCAGCTACCCACTGACGCTCAACGCCGTCGTCCTAGGGTCCAACCAAAAGCACAACCGTGAACCCTTGCTTTGCCTTACCGAGGAGGACGTGGCCCGCGCCCTGTACAGTCTTCAGCAGAAGGAACTGGCAGCCCATGCCGCCACCACGCCCGGCGCGCGGGCCAACCGATTCGAGCATTGCGTCAACATTCAGCTTGCGTGGGACCGACGCGAACAGGCGGTCATGGCTGAGTTGATGTTGCGCGGCCGCCAGACAGCCGGAGAACTCCGTGCCCGCGCGGGGCGTATGGTCGCTATTCCAGATCTGGAGGCGGTCACCGCGATCCTCCGTGGACTAATGGAGCAGGAGCCTCCTCTCGTAGAAGAGCTGGCACGAGAGCCCGGGCGCTCCGCCAACCGTTTTCGCCATCTGCTGGGGACCGACGGCGCCAGCACGTCCGAACGTGCAACGGACGGCCGCACACCATCCGCGGTAGGCGACGGTCCTGAACCGGCGACGACGGAAGCGGGTGCACCCGCGGGCGATCCCTTCATCGGCCTGGCGCAGCGGGTGGAGAGGCTCGAGCAACGAATGGCCAGGTTTGAGAGCCTTCTTGAGG
>JBHHXS010000165.1:0-8035 GCA_046757145.1 Phycisphaerae bacterium
CGGGTGGGCAGCCCTCCGGCCCCCTGGCCTCTGGTTCTCCGGATGGCGTGGCGATGCATATGGTTGTTGCGGGCGTATCGCGCGTATCGGGCACATCGGCCACGTCGAGCATATCGGGCATGTTGGGCGTATCCGAGCCCTGATTATCGGCGTGCAGGTGATTGTGGTCGTACTAGTGCGTGATGCGCGCTGGGGTTCAGGCGTGGCGCCTCAAGCCGGGTGTCGGGTCATCCGATGATCGCCGCAGGCCCCGAATAACGGGTCCGCTAACCGGAGTACGCGCCCGCCATGCCTCGGGAGCCTTGTGAGCTAGCTGAACGAACGATCGTATCCGACGATAGCCGCGATACCGTCGGGACCACCTTACCGATGTGCCGGGCGGCGATGGCCGCGCGCAAGCTGAGCATCCTGGTTCCCGTTTTCAATGAAGCAGCCACGGTCGAGCTGCTGTTGCTGAAGTTGAGCAGCGTGCGCTTTCCGATCGAGCGTGAGATCGTGGTTGTGGACGACGGTTCAACCGACGGCTCGCGCCAGATACTTCGTAGGCTGAGCGAGCGGAGACTGATACGTTATTTCGAGCACAACAGCAATCAGGGCAAGGGCGCAGCGGTACGCACGGCAGCCGAACGTGCCACCGGTGATGTCGTTGTGATTCAAGATGCCGATCTTGAGCTGGATCCGCGCGACCTGCCGACGCTGCTCGCGCCGATCCTTTCCCGAGAGACTCAGGTGTGCTATGGAACGCGCTTCGCGGCGCCGGTCGCGAAGTCGCTAAGGCGTTTGCCGACGTACTGGGGCAACCGGGTGCTCAATGCTGTCAGCAACCGCCTGAACGCCCTACGTCTAAGCGACTGCATGGTCTGCTACAAGATGATTGTGAGAAGCGCCGTGTCGCGTGTTGGCATCGCGGAAAACGGGTTTGCGTTTGACTCCGAGTTAACCGCCAAGTTAGCCAAGCTGCGATACGACATAGTCGAGCGTCCCATCAGGTACCACCCTCGTTCAGCGGCCGCCGGAAAAAAAATACGGGCGCGTGACGGCTTCAAACACCTGCTGGCTATGTTGCGTTACCGGTTTTTCTGGTCACCAGAGCAGTGGCCGGCTGCATCCCCGACTCACGTTCCCGCAGCCCTCGCGACGTATACGCCGGGGGCGAGCTCATAGAGGCGCTTCCCATCCAGACACCATCCGTGTAGCCGATATCGCCCAAATCGACCGCATGGTGGTGCCTGGTGGCCTCTTTGTATCAGGATCGAGACTCGGCGGTCACGTCTCGCGGGCACTTCTCATGCAGTCACGCCAGGTCAGGCCATCGCATGGCCCGCCCGCACGAGACATCTGAGGCGGCATCCCACTCAGATCATTCTGCGGGGATCGGCTATTCGTAGCACCCATACCAGTGTAGCATTCCGAAGGCTGAAGTCACAACGAGCGCGAGGACAAGTGACATGGCGGCTAGCAGACCCCCACCAGACGTGCTTGCCATGATCGTCTGCGATCAGATCATCACCGACCGACTGACCGGTAAGCAGTCGCTGATCGGAATGTTTGCGAAAGTCCACGTGGCGGGGTTTCCCGTATCGCATCCGCAGTTGTCGGTCTTCGTCGCGTTGACCGACGGGTACGGTGAAGTTGACCTGCTCATCCGCATTGTCGATGCGAACGACGCCCGGCCGCCGATAGTCGAGGGCAAGGGTAAGGTGACCTTTAAGGACCCACGAGCGATCGCGAACCTCGCGCTCTCGTTTCATGGTCTGCGTTTTCCCGAGCCGGGAGAGTACCGCGTGCAACTTTACTGCAACGGCGAGCTCTTGCGCGAAGCACGTCTTGAGCTTGTCTTGGTTAGACCTCGACCACGTCGGCGGCCCGACGACGCTGTACCACCGCCCGACCGATAAGGTCTCCCCCGCGATCACCGATCGACAAGTCATATACCTGACCTGACGGGCGTGCGGACCGTGCACATCGTAGACTTTGTAGACGTTGCTCCGCGTGGGCAGGTGTGAGCGACTGGGGAGAGGCATCATGTTATTGGTCACCACGCCCCACGTCACTTGCGCCGACGCGCACCTGGTAGTCAACTAGCGAGAAAACAGGTTCTCCTTCCGCAACGCCCGGTGCGAGGTACAGGTGAGCGTCGATTCACTCATGACCATCAGCGGGATGATGGCTTCAAGCGGTACGTCGTCCATTGTGAGGACCGGCAGCGCTTCCGGCGCGACGGGTTCCTCCTTCGGCCCGGCCTTCCTACTCAGTGAATCTCGCACTAACTACGCGCAGGGTCTGTACGATTCGCTGGGCGCGCTGGTGGCTTCAGGACGGCTGCGTGAGGTGCCTGCGCGGCCGCAGCAGGAGGTCGACAGCCGAACGGCCGCACTCAAAGCCATTGCTGCCAAGATCGATAGTGGCGACGCTAGAGGTGGCCGCGCCGACGCCATGAGACTCCTTGAGGGCCGTGCGGACGACATCACCGCGCTGCGTCTCGTGGCTCATAGCTACCTTGCCGAGCGGAACTATCCTTCGGCGGAACAGTACTATATGCGTGCATCGGCGTTGGCCCCCGACAACGTCACGCTGCGCCAGGACGTCACGATCGCCCGCGAGCTGCAGCGGAGCGATTCCGACGTCCTGAGGTACGCGAGGCGACTCATAGCCAGGCCATACGAACGCGACACGGGGATGCGTCTGCTGTTGCGGTTGACGGATCGCAGCCCCGATAACGCTCAGGCATACTTGGCTCTTTCCGATGGGTTCACCGCCGCCCGCAAGCCGGTTCAAGCGCTTGTGGCGCTGCACGAGGCGGAGGTGCGTGCGGACTCGGAACAGGCTGCCGAAGTAATCGGGCGCGCCCGAGATCTGGCGCGGGCTTACCCCGATCTGGGTTTACCCCACGACATCCTGGGACGCGCCCTCGTCAAAGCGGGGCGTTTTACCGACGGCGTCAAGGCTCTGCAGAGAGCCGTCGACCTGACGCCGGATAACAGCGGGTACGTGAGCGATCTTGCCAACGCCTACCTGGGCAGGGCGGCGGACAGGCTCGCGCGAGGAGACACGCGGGGGGCGGCGCCTGATCTGCTTGCTGCGGAACGCCTTGACCCGTTCAGCAGCGGCCTGGCTGAGGCGCTTGGCCGGGCTGCCCTTCTGGACGCCCGGGATGATGTGAAACTCGGGCGGTATACCGGGGCACTCAAGAAACTGCGGACCGCTGCGATAAAAGGTCCCGACGACGCTTCGTTCAAAAGGCAGGTTGCGGCACTATACACGTCGGTCGGTGCTCACTATAGAGATAGTCAAGGCACGTCGACGGCGTATCTAGCGTTTTCCAGGGCATACGAACTTGACCCCAGCTCGGAGGTGGCGCGCAAAAACTTCGGGGAGCTTGCACACCAGTTGGGCCTCAATGCGCGGGGCAACAGACAGTACGACAACGCCGTCGATTACCTGACGGAGGCCTACGAGACGCAAAAGACCAACGTCACGTACAGGAAGGATCTTGCGATCGCTTATGATGCTCGTGGGCAGGATCTTTTGAGCGACAACAAGCTGGCGGACGCCATTGAAGACTTCAAACGAGCGTACCGCCTCGACCCCAGCAACGCATCTATCGAGGCGAATCTGACAGCCGCCATGTCGTAAGCGGGTCGGGCTGCTCCGGGCATGTCAGCCAGACGCCTGTTGCGGTTCAGGTGTCGCCCTCGCTGGTGATATCGCGAACCTCAAGTGTGCCGTCGGTGCGCTCCTGCAGTTGCTGGATTCTGTTCTCCGCCCTTGCAAGGGTCTCCCGGCACTGTTTGATCAGGAGCATACCTTTTTCGTATTGGGCGATGGACTCCTCGAGCCCTATACTCCCCTGTTCGATCTGCTTCGCGATCGTCTCCAGTTGCGCCAGGGCCTCCTCAAATGTCGGTTTCTGCTTGGCCATCGTCAGTTGAACAACTCCAGTTGATCGAGGTTGACCACGTCAGACTCGAACCTCCCATCAGCAAGCTCGGTGACGACTCGATGTCCATCGCGCACCTGTTTGACCGAGCGCACGATCTGTCCGCCTTTTCTTATACGCGTCACCGAGAACCCGCGGCCCAGCACGCTCTTGTGGCTCAATGCGTTGAGCTTACTCTCTTGTCGCCTGATTCGCTCGTGCAGCAGCGAGAAGCGGTGGCGTACGGCAGCGGGCATGGCAGCCGCGAGTCCTTCGAGGCGTTGTGACATTGAATCAAGCAGGTGTTTGGGCGAAGCTCGCTCGAGTCGCCACACCATGCTGTCTGCGAGGGCGACGGCCTGCGCCAGCCGCATCGATACCGCCCAGTGTAGCCTGTGACGCTGGTCGCGTAGTCGAACTGCAGCACGCAGAAGAACGGCGGTTGGCTGTATCCGTTCCAGCGTCAGCTCATGATGGTCCAGGGTCCGACGGCGAATCGCTGTACGTTCGATGAGCGAGCGGTGTACCCTGTTGTTAAGCTCGTCGATCAACTGCTCGCGGCGATGCACGGCGTCGAGCGGTCGGCGGAAGGCGCCGCGCTCGACCGCTGAGCCCAGGCGCGTCGCCTTGAGTGCTAAGTCGCTTTTCAAGGCGCGCGTCAGACGGGCTTGATGACCGGTGAGGTTCCCGAGCACATCGGCAAGAAGGGGTACGGCGATCTCCGCGGCTGCAGTCGGCGTAGCGGCACGCACGTCTGCGACAAGATCCGCTATGGTGACGTCGACCTCATGCCCCACCGCGCTGATGACCGGTATTTCGCTCTTGTAGACGGCCCTTGCTACCCTCTCATCGTTGAACGCCCAGAGGTCTTCGAGCGACCCCCCCCCGCGCCCGACGATCATAACGTCGATTCCACCAAGCCCGCTCGCGTTCGCGTTGAGACGTGTGACGGCCTTGGCGATCTCTTCAGCGGCGCCGGGGCCCTGCACGCGAACAGGATAAACGAGCACTTGGACTGCTGGATAACGGTGCTGGATGGTGCTTAGCATGTCGTGCACGGCAGCTCCCGTCGGGCTGGTGACCAGCGCAATACGCGTGGGGTAGGCTGGCAGCTGCCGCTTGTGGCTCTGGTCGAACATTCCCTCAGCGCTGAGTTTCTCGTACAGTTGTCTAAAGGCCAGCTCCAGCGCTCCGACGCCACGAGGCTCAAGCTTACGGATGTATAACTGGTAACGCCCGGTCCGCTCAAAGACCTCGATGTGTCCGGTAGCCACTACCTCAAGCCCGTCGGTCGGAGCGAATCCGAGCCCGGCCGCCGCGCTGCGCCACATCACGCAAGATAGCTCGCTGCAGGGATCCTTGAGTGTCAGGTAAAGGTGCCCGCTGCCATGGCGCTTGAAATTACTGATTTCGCCAACGACACGGAGCGTGCCCGGCAGGGCGTCCCCGATCGCTTGCCTGACCATAGCGGTGACCTGCGATACGGTCACCGGGCCGCTGGGCGCCTGGCTTGGTCCTTGATCGGCTATCCGCGCGAGGCTGGGATTGAACGGCTTACGCGTCATCTACATCATCGACCGGGGATCTTGATCCCGCGACTTCGAGCAATCTGCACGGCCTTCTCGTAGCCGGCGTCAGCGTGGCGGATTATCCCCGTCGCGGGGTCGCCGGTGAGCACGCGTCGCAAGCGGGCAGCGGCTTCCTTCGTCCCGTCGGCGACGATCACCTGCCCCGCGTGCAGCGCATACCCTATACCCACCCCTCCGCCGTGATGAAACGATACCCAGCTTGCCCCGCACGCGGTATTGACCATAGCGTTAAGTATGGGCCAATCGGCGATGGCGTCGGAGCCGTCCTTCATCCCTTCGGTCTCGCGGTTTGGTGAAGCAACACTTCCGCAGTCAAGATGGTCGCGACCAATTACGATCGGTGCGGTAATCTCCCCATTAGCGACAAGATCGTTGAATACCAGCCCCATCTTGTCACGTTGCCCATAGCCCAGCCAGCAGATGCGGGCGGGCAGGCCCTGGAAGGCCACACGCCGACCGGCCATGCGAATCCACCGACAGAGGTGTTCATCCTCGGGGAAGGTGTCAAGCACCGCCTGGTCGGTCCGGGCGATGTCCCGCGGATCACCGGACAGGGCGACCCATCGGAACGGCCCTTTGCCTTCGCAGAACAACGGTCTGACAAACAACGGAACGAAGCCGCCGATCTCGAACGCGTCTTTTACGCCGGCCAGCTTCGCCTGTCCACGGATGTTGTTGCCATAGTCGAACGTCACCGCGCCGCGTTTCTGGAGTTCGATCATCGCTTCAACATGCTCACCCATGGCTCGCATAGACTCGCGGATGTACGCATCCGGATTCGCCGCCCGTAACTTGAGTGCTTCGCTGAGTCTCATCCCATTGGGAATGTACCCGTTCAGGGCGTCGTGGGCGGAGGTCTGATCGGTAAGCATGTCGGGCACGACGTTACGCCTGACCAACTCCGGCAAGACATCGGCACAGTTGCTCAGAAGACCGACGGACAACGCAGCTCGCTGCTCTACCGCTTGTTTCGTCCACTGGAGGGCCTCATCAAGGTCCGCCGTCCAACGGTCCAGGTAGCGTGTCTCGATGCGCCGCTCGATCCTGGCCTTATCGACCTCCACGCACAGGCAGACGCCGTCGCTCATGGTGACGGCGAGTGGCTGGGCCCCGCCTATTCCCCCCAGCCCACCGGTGACGACGAGTCGCCCTTTTAGCGAACCGTCGAAGTGAGTGCGGGCTGCGGCACCGAAGGTCTCATAAGTTCCTTGCAGAATGCCCTGCGTGCCAATGTAGATCCAGCTTCCCGCGGTCATCTGCCCGAACATCGTCAGCCCGAGGGCTTCAAGACGGCGGAATTCGTCCCAGGTGGCCCAATGTGGTACGAGCAGCGAATTGGCAATCAACACGCGCGGGGCGTCAGCGTGCGTCTTCACGACGCCAACGGCCCGGCCCGACTGGATGAGCAGGGTCTCGTCGTTCTCAAGTTCCTTCAGTGCAGCTACTATTCTGTCGAAGTCCGGCCAACTCCTGGCGGCTTTGCCGCTGCCACCATAGATGATCAACTCGGCGGGCTTCTCCGCAACCTCCGGATCGAGGTTGTTCATCAGCATGCGCATGGCGGCTTCCTGCTGCCACCCTTTGCAACTCAGTTCGGCACCCCGCGGTGCTCTGACAATCCGCGCCGTATCTTCCGTTGCTGACGCCACGCTCATAATCAGGTCCCATGATAGGCCAAAACGACCAAAGTCACGCCGGCGTCCGGCTTGTACCAAGGCCGGTGTGCACACGGGCGCCATTGTATATATGTGTGTCGGCGTTGACAAAGCGCGCAGAGGTCTCCAGGCGGTGGTTATAGAGCTTGTTGAGGTGTGATGTTACTTCTTGCGGGCGGCTCGTTGGAGGCTGTCGGCAATCGCCCAACGCTGCGCCCCCTCCACCGCTCCGATGTCGACCCTGTCGGAGGAATGGTCGCCGGGACCCAACGCTACCTTCTGCTCTGCGAGGTTGCGGCCGTTGCCCGACTTGTCCACCGTCGTCGGACCTGATAGTTTCACGCGGAACTGCGTGTCTCCGACAGTGATCATGTCGTCGTTTGCCAAGTAGTGGAAGCCCACGGGTGTCCCGTTGACCAGCGTGTGGTTCCGACTATACAGATCGAATACCGCCGGCCGGCCTGAAGATACAATCAACAGGGCGTGCGCCCGCGACACGCGCCGATCCGCGATTGCAATATCACATCCGGTGCGCCGACCGATGACGCACACTTCGCGGTTGGGCTGGAGGATCCGCCCGGTCGCAACTTGTTCAAGCGTAACGGTAGCGGTTGTAGGCTCGATGTCTACCGGGGCGCGATCAGCTGGTCCGCCCGGCGGGCTGTTGACGATCTCGATGCGGAACTGCCAAGGACCAATCGTAAGGACGTCGGCGTCGGAGAGGCGTTCGTGCTCCATCGGCAGGCTGTTGAGCTTCGTGCCGTATCTTGTCACCAGATCCAGCGCGATTGCAGCTGAGCCGGTATGTACGATCGCCAGGTGAACCGGGGAGACCTTGGGGTGGCGAAGATTGACCTTACACCCCTTACGTG
>JBHHXS010000166.1:0-8009 GCA_046757145.1 Phycisphaerae bacterium
CCGACACACGGATGTTCAGTCCGTTGCTCTACCAACTGAGCTACCTGCCCAGAATCCTGGTACACCCGGTCGGGGAGGGCGTTTCCAACGCAAACAAGCCTCGCGAGCCTCCCGCCCCAGGCTCGAACGCTCGCGTACCCCCGACACGGATGTGAGAATAGATGTCAGGCAGATGCTAGTCAACCCCGCTCGGAGCCGATCGCCGCGGTGCCGGGCGATAGTGGCCACGCGCGGGTGTGCCCTCACTGTCCTCTGATGGCTGCCGGAGTATGCATCGCGGCGGACCGCCTGTTGCTACCCCTAAAACGGCTCTCCCTCAGGATTCTCGCCCGGCACTGAAATTGCAGGCAGACACGCGCTGTGGCGGTGCACATGCCGCCCTATGCATGCCGGGCGGATACTCTAACCGCGTGCCACGCTGCGGATAGCGATTGCGATGCAACCGCACTGCGAACTTTGTAGATCCGTAGTACATTTTTACTGCAGGTGATAAACCATGGCAACATTACAGGAAGTGCTTAGAGAGAAAATTCCCGAGTACAGGAATAAGGTGCGCGACGTCGTGCGGAAGTACGGCGACAAGGTCATCTCTGAGGTTACGGTCGCGCAGGCGTACGGAGGGATGCGTGGCGTCAAAGCCATGATATGTGATACGTCGGTCGTCGGGCCCGACACCGGGCTCATCGTCCGCGGGCGCCCTCTCCTCGAGATAAAAGACGCCTGGCCTGAGGAGATCTTCTACCTGTTATTAACGGGCGAGCTGCCTGACGACGAGGGGAAGGCCGCCCTGCAGCGCGAGTTCGACAGACGGTCACAGGTTCCCGAATACGTCTGGAATCTCCTGCGGGCGATGCCCGCCGACAGCCATCCGATGTGCATGCTGGATACCGCCATCCTCGTGATGGAGAAGGAGAGCATCTTCCCGCGATGGTACGCCAAGGGCGTGGCAAAGGAGGACTACTGGATACCTATGCTGGACGATGCTCTGAATATCCTCGCGCGGATACCTGTCATTGCAGCGGGGATTTATCGGCTTCGCTATCAGCACGGGAGCGTGCTGCACTGGACGCACGGTCTAGATTTCGGTGCCAACTACGCAAACATGCTCGGCTTGCCCGATCCTACGGGGAGCTTCGCCAAGCTCATACGCTTGTATCTGAACTTCCACGCCGACCATGAGGGTGGCAACGTTTCCGCAAACACGTGCCACACGGTCGGCTCCGCCCTATCCGACGCTTACTACGCGGTTTCTGCGGGGCTTAACGGGCTTGCGGGACCGCTTCATGGGCTGGCCAATCAGGAATGCCTGGGGTGGATCATCGACACGATAGAGAAGTTCGGCGGCGTGCCTTCGGAGGGACAACTGCGCGAATACGCCTTCGACACCCTGCGCAGCGGGCGCGTCATTCCGGGGTACGGGCACGCCGTTCTGCGCGTCGTGGATCCGCGTTTTCAGGGCTTCCTTGAGTTCGGGAAAGAACACATGCCCGACGACCCGGTGTTCCAGACGGTCGAGCGCGTCTTCTACGTCGTGCCGAAAGTGCTGGAGGAATACTCGGCACAGCGAGTAAAGGCCGGGAAGAATCCCATAGCCAACTGTTGGCCCAACGTCGATGCCGGTTCCGGTGCCCTGCTTTATCATTTCGGGCTGACCGAATTCCCTTACTACACGGTCCTTTTCTCGGTATCCCGGTGCATGGGGATGTTGGCGCAACTTGTGCTCAACCGCGGTCTCGGCACGGCTATCACTAGGCCAAAGTCCGTGTCTACGGAGTGGGTTCTCAAGAACGTCACGGCGTGAATGCCGCTGACGCAATCCGGAGCAGCCCGGAAGGAACGTGTGCTACTGCGCCCTGTCCGAGCCAGCCGCGTAGCCAACCCGTGCATGAGCCCAGCGCTTATGCCCGCGATCCAGATCCGCAGTGCCGGATCCTGATGCTGAGCTAGAAGACGGTACAGGAATCGAGCAGCACGAATGCTACTGCCAGCACAACAGCCGCCGGCCAGAGCAGATGCTGCAGGATACCCGTGTACATCAACCCGACGAACACCAACAAGCCGTAAGGCCTGACGACATCGTACGCACGCCCCACCGTCTGCGGAAAAAGCCGCCCAAGAATCCACGACCCGTCGAGCGGGGGAATCGGGATCAGATTGAAGAAGGCAAGAAACACGTTAAGGAACATGCTCAGCTTGAGTATCGTGCAAAGCGATGCGATCACCGGAGCCATTGCGAACCCCGAGACGCCCACGCCTGAAGTGATATCCCCCAGGCCGAAACGCTCCACTCGAGCCGTCGGCACGAGCACCGACATGGCACACCCGACGATCATAAGAAGGGTCATCGACGCCGCCGCCAGAAGCAGGTTCGCTCCCGGTCCCGCAAGCGATATGAGAATGTGTCCGCGCCGAGGATGAGCAAGCACCTCCGCCCGCACCGGGACGGGGCGCGCCCAACCGAACAGCATCCCCGTGTTAGCCAGGAATAGGATCAAAGGCAGTATCACCGTACCGATTAAGTCTAAATGTGCTAACGGATTCAGCGTGACGCGGCCAAGTCGGCGGGCGAGGTCGTCACCCAACCACCAGGCGGTAACCGCGTGCCCTGCCTCGTGCACCGTGAGCGAGAGGAGTACCACCAACATGCCAGCCACTATTACGGGCCAGTTGTATTCGCGCTCTCCGAGCGAGGCGCTGCTCAGAAAACCGGCGCGTTCCGCGGAATCCCGTGGCCAACTGGTAGACCTGGTTGCAGCTCCCATGTCGGCGGTCGTCCCTATGCGAACCAGTTCGGCGTGTCGCAGCACCGGTGCGCCGGGGCGAAACCGGACGGAGGTTCGCGGAGTGAGCCAGGTGCCCTCGTTCGCACCGGGCGCCCACTCGCGAGTGCTGGTAGTCAACCCCCACGTACTCAGCGCCCAGGAGATGAGACCTGCGATCAGGAAACACGTCGCCGCCACGCACAATTTGCGCGAGTGACTCCACGCACGGGTCCGGCGCACCCTATGGCGGTGCAGGAGCAATAGGACCACGGTAATGGCCGCGGGCACTATCCCTAGTACCGGCACAAACGTCAGTGCGGATGTTACAAGAGCCCAGACGGCCAGTCGTGAGACCCTGGGCCACAGGAGAGGTTCCTCCCGGGTTTCTTCCAGGGGTGCTCGCGATGACGGCTTTTCTTCGCCAAAATGCGCTGCTATGTGCTGCAGGAACGGGGCAGCCTCCGCGGAGGACACGGGGAATACAATACCCCGATCAAACGTCTCAAACCTGATGATGAAGCCGTTGTCATGCGCGGTGACATAGACGTCCTGCGGCCAAGACTGCCTGGGAAAGTCGAGGATGCCGCCGCTGCTGCGCAGACTCACCCCGTCGGGGCGGAGTTGAACAGCCCAGCGGGCACCGGTCGTGTCCGTCCAGGTGATGCACGCCGCTCCGGCGGTGCCGGGGGCTGGGCCGTCGCCTGCGCTACCCACGGCTGCGGCATCCGCGTCTGGGGCCGTGCGGGCTATGCGCCGTCGAACTCGTCACCACGAAAACTGCTTCCCAAATATGCTTTGCGGACAACGGGGTCTCGCACAAGCTGACGGGGCGGGCCTTCGGCCAACCTCATGCCATCATGGATGATGTAGCTGCGATCGGTAACGCGAAGCGTCTCGCGCACGTTGTGGTCAGTCAGCAGGATCGCAATACCATGTTCGGACTTAAGGTGCAGTATCTCCTGCTGTAGATCCTCGACTGCCTTGGGGTCAACTCCGCTAAAGGGCTCGTCGAGCATGATCAGCTTCGGTTCCGTCACGAGGGCGCGTGCTATCTCGAGCTTACGCCGCTCACCGCCGGACAGCGTGCGGGCGAGCTGCTTCCTCTGGTCGACGAGCCCGAACTGTTCGATGAGATGCTCGGCCTTCTCGAACCGTTCCAGACGCGTCAAGTGCCGCATGGTCTCGAGGATCGCGAGTAGATTGTCCTCCACGGAAAGTCGCTGAAAGACGCTGGGTTCCTGAGACAGGTAGCCCATCCCCGCGTGAGCACGGCGATACATGGGTAAGGAGGTTACATCGCACCGGTTGAAGAAAACGGTTCCTTCGTCGGCGTCGATCATCCCCACGGTCATACGAAAAGTGGTGGTCTTGCCCGCACCGTTGCGCCCCAGCAGGCCCACGATCTCGCCAGGGTGTACGAGGAAGCTCAGGCGATTCACGACTGCTCTGCCGTTATATCGCTTGACCAGGTCCCGGACTTCCAGCAGTGGTTCGTTGCGCATCACCGTTGGCTCACTTGCTCACTGCAGCGCGGCGCGAGTACGACCGTATTCGGGCGCACACCGGGCCCGCCCAATGGCGTGTGCCGGTCGGAGCTGAGGCGAACACCCCATTCGCTTGCCCCGACTGTTGATAAGTCGGCCCTACAAGTGCGATTCCGCCAACTCCGTTGGGAACGCCAGCTCGGCCGCGCCACGCCGCAGTTCCCGGTGCGCGCGGTTAACATCCCACTAACACGAAGCTTACGGAACCGCAATCCGACTTCCTGCGAGCAGTGTTAACACGGCGGCGGGCATTGCGTCTGACAATTCTACGTACCTGCTTCACCTCCAAGTATGCATGCTGTCGTGAATTCAATGTGGATAAAGGTGCAGCGCCCGCAGCCCCGTACACACTTAAATCCCGGCCTCCGGCGGTGGAGCGAGGCGGTACTTTGCCCCGATCGTGCACCTAACGGATCCAACGCATGCGCCCGACGTCAGGGATAACCGCCCCTTTCAGCAATGGTAGCCACTTAAGCCAACTTACGCGGTTGGGGGCGGGCCAGTACACAAAGAACGCCTTGCCTATGAGCTGATCTCTAGGCACGGTGCCCAACTGGAATGCTTCGCCTCGGCTGGCGAAACGGGGGTCGACCTGGTCCCACAAGCGAGAGTCCTTGCTAGCCGCGGTGTTGTCACCAAGCATGAAATACTCTTCGCTGCGCAATAGGATCGGACTGAGCGGACTCGCCCAGCCGTCACGTGGTGCCCAAGGAAGGGTCAGTGCACGCCCACCGTGCCTGTCGAGGTAGTAGTACACATCGCGGTCGACACGGAGATGCGCGAGTTCGAGCAGCCCACCGGTGGCGTAGATTCGTGGCCAAGTTGCCGGCCAGGGTCTGGCCAGCTCACGCAACCAGCGAATGTCCGGGCCGTAATAAGCCACGTCGTCCGGGTTCGACGAGCTCGCCAGCACTTCCTTACCACCTACACGCACAGCGAGCCGATAGTCAACATTCTCAAAGCTGATTTCGACCGGCTTACCACGCACAAACGGTGGTAACCGTGTGGTCAGATCGAGCTTCGCGGTCTTACCCGGGCCGCTGGCTGACTCCGTCAGCGTGACCCGCCCGTCCATCATCACTGTCGCCCAGAAGGCTTGGCGTCCTTTGGTCAACCTGATCTTCAGCACAGCTTCGTCGGTCAGTGGCGTCAACACGAAGCGGATGCGTTGATCGGACACCAGCGGCGGCTGAGAACGGGCGCGGATGTTGTAGGCACACGTTGCACGAATCAGTTTGCCGGCCAGCTCTATGAAATCATCGTCTTGGCCACGGTCTTCAAAATGTATCCTCCTACCACTGGTGTCCCAGCCGGATTCCTCGCCCAGGTCCGCGCGCCAGAACGGTTGGCCCTGCTCCAGCGTCTGCGGCGGGTAATCGTGATCGTATACTACCGACCACAGGGCCTCCTGGGCTTCTGGCGTCTTGCCCACGATGCGTGCCTTCCGGTCGAGCTCCTCGCGCACACTCATTGGTACGGGCGCGAGGTTTCCCTTTTTCTGTCCGGTACGCAGCAGATATTTCTCATGCCGTATTTCGTCGAGCGCCGCTACCGTTTCAGCGGAGAGCTCGCTCGTCGGCGCAGTGTAGACGTCGCCGTCAATTATCATCAGCACTTCGTTCGGCAGGCCGATCAACCGCTTGATGAAGTTCGTCTCGCCATCGGCTGGGTCCTTGAAAACGACTACGTCCCAGCGCCTGGGCCCGAGGATCTCTCCGCCGACGTCAAACGGCCATTTCAATACAAGTATCCGATCGCCCGTTTCCGGGTTCCTGTACGTGTCGTTGATGAGCAGGCGGCTATTGGGATGGTTGCAGTTGGGGCAAATGGCGCGGGCTGTCGGACCAACGGACATGGACCTCCGTACATCGTCGAGATCCCTCAGTCCGTAGGCGAACTCCGTCCCGCAGTCCTCACATACGATCGTCCCGTGTGCCCCATAGAGGGTAGGAGCCATCGACCCCGTCGGGATAACGAATGCCTCCACAATGAACGCTCTGAAGACGAAGGCCAAGATCAGGGCGATGACGATCGACTCTATTGTCTCCCTTG
Source organism: Phycisphaerae bacterium (assembly GCA_046757145.1). Classification (GTDB taxonomy): domain Bacteria; phylum Planctomycetota; class Phycisphaerae; order UBA1845; family UBA1845. Next base: position 6,359 of record JBHHXS010000166.1, read on the forward strand.
GGCCCTCGTGCGCGGGCGGAACGGCGTCGTGAGTCGCGGTGGCAATACCATCATGCCCGTTCATGCCGCTTCCGTCTTGTCTTTCGGTGGTGCGCACCCCGGACCACCCGGTCCGATCGCCCAGGACTAGGGACAGCAACCCCGCATGAGCACGGGCGGGATCGCTGTGCATGCACGGCCATTGTCATGGAGAACGTCCGGGACTGCAAACGTACACTGCACGGCCCACTCCGGACATTCAGCCGACAAGGTTAACCGCGTGCGCACGGGCGGCCTGCACTGCCTCCGAGCGTTGCGAATGTTGCGTTTCTGCGGACTACGCAGTAGCGTGGACCGGCCACGCGAAGGGCACCGACCGGGCAACCAGCAGCATGCGACGGCCTAGGTGAAAAATAAAGTGCCGCCGCACGCACGGCGTCCTCTGCCCGCCTTACCGGGGTTTCGGCGGCACACCTCTCATGAATTGGCGCGAACAAGGCGTTTGGCGCCAATGCAGCGCCCCTGTAGAATTGGGGCAATGGAGGCGGTCGAGGGGAATGTGAGGCTCCGACTCTACCCGACATGGCAATCCCTCGGGTTTGCGTCTTGAGTGTTCTCGTCGGGGGGAGTGGACCGTTGTTACTCAAGCGTGAGAGGGGCCCGCGCAGTCGGGACACCGTTTATTAACCAAGCTAATACTTAAGAACGTATTCCTTGGAGGAGAGACCGGAGATGAAGACGGAGAACTGCAGACCAGTCACCGCTCGTGGTATGGCGAGCCACGTTGGGATCGCGCTCGCCCTGGTGTTTTGCACATCAGAGAGTGTCGCTTACCCCACGTATTCGCAGAATCGGGACGCTACGAATTGTCGGGCGTGCCACGGCGATTTCCGCGCCAGCTTCTACGTATCGCTGTCGGACGGCCAGAACTGGGGTAATCTGCACAATCTTCACCGCAGCACAATGCTCACAGGCGACTGCAACACCTGCCACGGAACACCTTTCTGGCCCCTGGCTTTGGGTAGTTCCAACGGGGGCAACGGGTTCGCCCCCATCGGGTGCACCGGTTGTCACGGAAGAGAAGAGGACATGGGCAATGATGGGCTCTCCCCGGGTCGCGGCGCCGGACTGCGCCAACATCACTGGAACAGCGGCATCAGGCTATGTGGGAATTGCCATTCCGACGCGAATCCCGCTAACTACTTGCCGGTGGGCGAAGACGTGCTTCCCTCCTACTACTTCTCGCCCGATCCGAACCACGCGAGCAAGCCGACGGACGCCTGCAGTCCTAACGGCGAGGAGGATTATGCAGGCAGTCTTGAGGGCTTGGATAACGACGGAGACGGCCTTTACGACACGAATGACCCAGACTGCGCCGGAGCGACCTGCGGTAACGGCGTTGTCGAGGCCGGTGAGGAGTGCGACGACGGCAATACCGTCGATGGGGACTGCTGCAGCGCAGACTGCACGTTCGAGCCGACGGGTAGTTCCTGCGCCGATGCCGACGTGTGCAACGGCGACGAGGTTTGCGACGGCGCCGGTTTCTGTCAGCCCGGCACAGCGCTCGTGTGCGACGACAGCGATGTTTGTAACGGGGTGGAAACCTGTGATCCCGCATCCGGTTGTCAGGCCGGCACTCCTCTGACGTGTGACGACGGCGATGTCTGTAACG
>JBHHXS010000167.1:0-7987 GCA_046757145.1 Phycisphaerae bacterium
ACCTTGCCGACATTCCTACCGCACGTCCGTCCGGCGCCACCACGCCAACTCCCTGCACGGTGTCGGCGTATTCCGCCGCGAGTCCCCCCAACGAGGACGATAGCGCGGCCTCTTCCAACGAACCTGCCGTGGGAGCAACGAAGTCCGCTGTTAATGTGGAACGAGCAACGCTCGCGAGCGTAGCGGCTGCGACCTTCACGTCGCTTTCGATCTCGGTCTGCCCTCGCGCACACTCTGCGGAGACCTCTCGGAGCAAAACGTCGATGGCCGCGCGTCGGGCGGCACGGATCGTGATCGCCCAGACCACGATAGGAGGTACCAACGAAGTGAGCACGAAGAGTAGCAGGAGCCGTCGGCGAATGACCCCCTGATGGGTTCGGTGAAGTCCAATAGGTCGATTCGCCCTCGCTTGTACGACGCTACAAGGAGGTGGCGCGGCACCGTCTTGCGCCAACCTTTGGCTAGGGAGGTGATCCGGCGTCTCGGGCACTTGTTATCCCCCAGGCTCGACGATCCAGGCGTGCACCAGGTCCGTCGCTGGGGCGTTCGCCGGTAGTCTCACACGATTCGATGTGACGAAGAATGATGGCCTAGCAACCCATGCTATGGGAATGACTGGAAGCTGTTCAAGCAGAATCGCCTCCGCCACCGCATACCAGGCCATACGCTGCCGCGCGTTCTCCGCCGCCCCCGCGCGTTCGTAGGCCGTGTCATATTCCGGACTTCGAAAACGGAACTTGTTCAACACCGGGCCGACTTCCCCACGAAACTGCGCGAGAAAGCCCTCGGGGTGGAGAAACGTCGATGAGGTCATCCCCGAGAGGAAGAGGTCGGCCTCTCCGCGACGAATGGCCGCCATCAAATCGTTGAACGAAACCTCGAGGACCCGCACGCGTATTCCGATGTCTGCGAGCTGGTCGCGCAGCGCGCTGACTAACGCTCCACGCCCGTGGGCTACGTACAGCGACAGAACCGGAACACCGCTCCCGTCGGCATGGCCGGAAGCTGCGAGCAAACGGCGCGCCTCGTCAGGATCATAGGGTTGAAGCAGCTTTCGCGCGGTGTGTCCTGGAAAACCGGGCGGTAAAAGCGAAGTGGCAGCCTTCATGTCCGATCCGATGAGTCGCGTCAGGGTGACACGATCCAACGACATCGCAAGTGCCCGTCGGAGCACGGGCGATCGAGCGACCGGATTATCACTCCCGCAATTAACACCGAGATAAACAACAAAGGGAACCACGCGCGGTTTCGTGTAGCCTAACCACCCCTTGACCGCCACCTCTGGAGCAAGCTCCCAGCCGTCGGGTTCGAGCGGCCTCACGATGCGGTCCACAAGCTCGTTGGGGACCTGACATTGGTCAATTCGTCCCGACATGAACTCGTTCCACTGCCCGAGTGGCGGACGGACGTAGGTCATGCGAATCCGATCAAGATGCGGCAACACACGCCCCTGCCCATCACGCCGCTGGTAACGTGAGTTGCGAACAAGAATCAACTCGTCGCCTTCGATCCACTTGGCCAAGCGAAATGGGCCACTCCCCACGGGATGAAACGCGAACCGTTCTCCGTAGCGCACAACAGCCTCGCGGGGCACGACGCCGCATTGCTCTTGCCCAAGAATCGACAGCATGGGATAGAAGGGTCTAACAAGCCGCAATCGCACCTGGCGTTCACTCAGAAGCTCGATACCGGCCACGTGCTCAGAGAGCCCAGCGTGTCGTCTGGCCGCTCCAGCAACCCGATCCTGAAGCACCCAACGGGCTTGCGATCCGGGTGCAGCTAATCGGTCGAGTGTGAACGCGACGTCCCGCGCGATAACCCGCCGCCCTTGGCCGCCGACAAAGCACGGGTCGTCGTGGAAGTACGCGTCGTCGCGCAGCGTAAGCAATATCTCGGTGGCGTTCTCGACTTGAGCCGATTCGATAACGTCCCGAATGGGCTCGAAAATAAGCCGCGTTATACGGCGCGCATATGCATCTGCCGCGTCACGGGGGTCGAGCGAGTTCAATCCCTCGGCTACGAATAGACGCATGGTCCCCCCGCGCGCCGGCTCTCCTGGGCCCGGCGTGTGCGCGGTCCCGTCGCAACCGGCCACGAAGACGATGACCAACGTTAGAAACTCAGCAAGGTGCACTGATGCGAATGATAGGCGGGCGTTGCCCGGTCGCCCACGTCCAACGGCGGATCGGCCGTCCCGATGACGGGGCCGCTGTCTACCCACGCGGCCGGTTTCGAGATGATCTCCCGATGATCGAGCCATCTGGCGCCATCCAACCCAGATTGTGCCCCGTCAGCCTGGAGGCGAACCGCCCCGACCCCGCCAACGCGGTTCAACGCGCAGTTTTTCGGAGGTTGGGTTGGATAGCGCATAGCGCGTAGGGGAGGCGTTGTCAATGGTGGTTTCGGGGTGAAGGTTCGAGTACTGAGCGAACCGCAGAGCCGTGAGTTGACGAGTGCGGCGGTCAATACTCTCCCGTGAACAGCCGCTGGAAAGCGGCGAAGTCCTTCAGGTCCACATCCCCGTCCGCAACGTCGTCGAGGTCGAAGGTGTCCCTGCACTCCTGGAAACTGGGATCACCGCCCGGGCCGGAGATGCTCGGGCAAATCTCCAGGAAGAAGTAGTCGTCCAGGTCCAGGTCATCGTCGCCGTCAAAGTCACCGACCAAACCGGGGATCGTCGTCGTGTCCGGGATGATTGAACCGTCGTCGGGATCGGTCGGCGGCTGCTCGACGTGGCCGACATGGTCGCGGGCGACGCTGTAGAAGCTGTAGGTATGTCCAACCCGGGCGTTGGTGTACCGGTCACACTCGTCCTCAGTGGTCAGCCACGCCGTGCACGGGCCGTCGTTGTCGGAGACATAGATCGTGTAGTTCTCGACGCCCGAGCCGCCGGGGTCGTCCTGATCCGACCAGCACATCTCGAAGTGGGCATACGGCATCTCTGCGGGCAGGGGGGCTACCGCGCTGGTTGGGACGCCCGCGTCGATCGTGTTGAGCACTTCCGGGGGTGTTCATGGGAGCGTTCCAATCGAAGACGATCTCGGCCACATTCCTGATCTCCGTGCCCGTCGGCGAAGGTATTTAAGCGGCCGTGACCAATATGTTCTCAAGGTGTTTTGTATGCGTAAGAGAGGACGACCAAAGAAGGCTGGTAAGGAGAGGCCCAGCACGGCCAGCCCGGCTGCCGTCAAGCAGATCGACGTGAAGCTCCCTGTTGGGCTGTACGAACAAATCCCGGAGATGGTGAAGGAAGGATTGTTCTTCAGCATGTCGGATTTCGGAAGGACGGCCATTCACGAAAAGCTTGCAGCACTCGGCTCAATCAAGAGGGAATGACGCCCCGGCTGGCGGTGCGAGGTGCATGACCATGGCAGCGGCAGCGCTCGCCAGTGACCCGATGTTTACCGTAGCGGTTTGCAGCGGACCTGCCACTTGAGCAGACTGCTGTTCAAAAGGCCGGCGTCGAACGAACGTTGGTCCGCACCGCCTGGACGCGGGGCTCGGCTTCCGGTATGCAGAAGGGCCATGCGAAGACTACGCATTAAGGGATTGGTCAAGGTGGCGGATTCTGTCCGCCGTGAGCTGTCGCAGCCGTTGTCGTCTGCCCAGAAGAAGCGGCTGCGCGAGACGGTCATGACGTCGCTTCGGCAAGTGGACCGGATCGTTGCGAAGCATGGCGTTACGGTTGACCACTTCCCGGAGCCGACTCGGCGCGCTTACCGGTTCCTGGCGACCTTGGACTTCGATGCGATCACATCGCAAGTAACGGCCGTACCGGATGTGGCGGCGCGCGGGAACGTTTCGTTGGTCGGCCTCAAGTCATACCTGGACGGCGTCTTGGCGTCGCTAGCGCAACCAGTTCCGGCCGACAAGGCCGACGAGCTGCACGAAGCGATTCGGTCGGCCAACGAGAACATCGAAGACCATCTGCAGATCAACAGCCTGATAGCGATGGATTTGACCACGCAATGCCGTTCGATCCGCGGCTGGCTTGCGTTCTTTGCTGAACGCGAGAACTTCGATGCGTATCTTGCGGCGATGCAGCGTGCGCGCCCGGCGTTTGAGTCAGCCATCGGAAGTAACGCACGTTTCTCGACGCCGGCAGTGATTGAGTTCCGACCCACGCACGGGCTCTACCGCGTTCGCGGGTACAGCAATGCCACGCGCGCCGTGCTAGTGACGCCGATGATCTGCTTCACGGATGAGCAGTTCCAATCGGTGGCGGAGGCGGCGATCAACTGTGGCCCGAAGCAAGCCCTCGTCAAGGCCGCCTCCAGCGAGGAGTACCAGGGAATCCAGGCCGAACTCGAGGCGCTGTGCGGTGTGGAGGAGCGGACCGCTGGCATCCATCGTAATCTTGAGGCATCGTTCAATCGGGTCGTCGCAACCTATTTCGGCGGAAGTCTGCCCCGTCCAAGGCTTACCTGGAGCAAGGCTTTCACTGGCCGGAAGTTCGGCCACTACGATCCCGTTCGGGACACGGTGATGATCAGCTGCACGCTGGACCGCGCCGACGTACCGGAGTACGTGCTCGATTCTGTTATGCATCACGAGCTGTTGCATAAGAAGCTGGGCGTGGGCTGGCACAGCGGCCGGATGACGTCCCATACGCCGGAGTTCCGCGAGCAGGAGCGGCTTTTCACACGGCTTCGCGAGGCGGAGGCGATCCTGCGACGCTTGGCGGGCGAGATGTAACCTGTGCGCGACAGAGGCAGAGTTGCGCACAACATGATCGTGGCCGGAGCAAGGTATTGTCAAAGGGAGGACGCACGCAGGTGGCAACCGGACTTCCAGCGCGCTGTGCTTCTTGATGGACGGCGGCAACGATCCATGTCTGTTTCGGTACGGACGGGTGCCTGCCCGGTGGTTCGCGTACGACGGGCAGGGCGATGGCGCGTTAGGATTGCCGGGCGCGGGGTGTGCTCTACACGCCGAATCGTTCCGCGACCGGCTCGGTCGGGCGTAGCTCGACCTACCTGCCTCAATCGACAACCCCCAGACGAGGCGCGTCCGACGTTTGACTTTTTGAAGGGACACCTCCTACCGTATAGTGGTGTTTCGCGGTTTGCAGGAGAAGTCCTCGTGGTTCGGAGCATTGAAAGTGACGCATGCCAGCGTGAAGGAAAGCGCATTTCTTCTGTTGATGTAACGTCCCCGCGTCAAGATCGGTTTTCACGGCGACGACCTCTCCGAGCGCCTGCTGCCTCTCTCGCGTTTGTGGCGTCTGGCGCGATCTGTTTTTTCGCACCGTTATCTCAGGCCCAGGACGAGCGAGATGCCCAGAGCGACGGGGTGTGCTCCTCGATCCGCCGACCGCAACGTTGTGACTCCATTGAAGAAGCGGTTGCGAAGGCCGAGGCCGCGCTCAGCGAAGAGAAGTGCCGTCGCGACACGGCGCTCATCTATGTCGTCCGTACTGTGAACGATCGTCGGGTCAATGTTCGCTCGGAACTTCATTACGTCGGGGGAAGGCGCGGGGGTTATGTACCCGGGAACATGTTCACGGACGAGACAGTTCTGCGCCTGATTCCAAACGTGCGGAGCAGTCAAGCTGTGGAATTGCGGCTCATGGCTCCGGGTGTCGAGACGTACAAGCTACGGGCCATCCTGCACCCGGGAGAGATCTTGGTTTGGGACGACATCGTCTTGGAACCGCTAACGCGAGACTCTGCGGCTTCGATCATGGGGAGAGTATGGCTTGAAGACGACGCCGACGCTGACGGGATGGTCATCAGCGTCAATGGTGAGCACACAACCTTCACTGACGACCACGGGTACTTTGTGGCAGAGGCGGTTAGCGCCGGTGAACTGTACGTGTCCACATACAAACGCGGATACACCGGATTGCACAAGGAGCTGAAGGTGGGACGGGGCGAGCGGGCCGTGTGCGACCTGCGCGGTTACCGGGAGCGTTTCGCGCGCGTGCGTTGGGTCTACCAGCCTGACGGGACGCGCGACTTCACGGATGACGTGCTCACAGGGGAAGCGAGGTTATCGCCCCGTAAGCTGTATCGTGTACGCTTCGCGACCGGCTTTCAGCAGGCGAATCTGGGGCGCAGTGATTTTATGATACGGCAGAAAGAAGATCAGCTGGTTCTATACCATTTCGATGTTTCGGGTCCGAAGAGCCCCAGGTCCATTGCCGTCACGGACACGCCATTCAACGATATCGTCAGCGCGCCGAAGTCGGGGTACGTACGCGGCGAATCCACGCTTAAGCCCGGAGGCGTGTACGTGTTCCGTTGTTACGATGGACAGCATTACGCCAAGATGGAAGTGCTCGATATCACCGACGAACCGCCGGCGCCGGATTAGCAGGACGACTGCGCGATGTCGCGCACTCACGCGCAAGATCACCTAGCCGCGCGGACGCAAGCTGTCAGAAACGATGCACGCCATGCGGAGCGCGTATCGAGCGGTTGCCGCGCCCGAGAAACTCGACATCCACGGCGGAAGCTGGCCACTGCCGCACAACATCGCCCAGGACCGAATGGTGCGGCATTTCCTGGAGTTATGCGAGAGGCACGGTGTCGCCGCGAAGTACTGCGGGCAGGACCTGATTGAAACGCCGTAAAGTCAAGCCCTCGCTGAAGCCACCGTCGGGTAGCCGCGGAGCGAAGATAGGGTGCGACGGCCGGCGGCCGGTCATGGCGTGCGGTTGCACGTGCCTTTGAGCTCCATAGTTTTTCTGAGCCCGCCCATCGCATACTCGGTCCAGTCCCACTCCATCGTGTCAGGGTTGGGGAATCGAACACGCCCTCGTCCTACGGTCGTACCAGACGGGCTGCGGCTGGTTGCCCGCAGGTGCCACGTGTTCGCCTTTTCGTCGAAGCGAGCGGTACCCGTCGCGATGGTCCCCATGCTATCGGCCCAGGTCAGCCGGAACTTCCGGCTCCGTGCGTCGTAGGCCCACATGGCCATCAGCTTGCTTTCACCGAGTCCTTCCATGTTGCCGACTTCACGGGTCACGAGGTACCAGCCGTCGCCCTCCCATTGGGTCTCCCTCTCACCGGTGAACCGGAGAGGCCGGTCCAGACCGGCTATCTTTCCATGACCTTCCCACTGCCATCGCCCAACGAAAGCGTTGAGCTTGTCGAGCTCGGGTGGACGCCTGGGTCTCATGGCTTTCATATCTTCGATCGACATCTTGGGCATACAACCCATGATAAAGAGGCTTACCGAGGACGCCAGCATGAGTGCGCTCGGAACTCGTACCATCATGCATCATCTCCTGTGCATGCGGCGTAGTATGTCGGTGACTCGAAGGTCACGCTCATGGAAGCCCGAGGCTCCTCACCCCGGGCATCGGTCAGTTACCAAGGTTCTTCAGTAGTTCGCGATAACGCCGTGTTGCCAGCGCGCTGGGCTGTCCTTTCTTGCAGAACGAAAACTGAGCCAGCTTGCGATTCGGGTTTTCCACGACGATCTTGCCGTCGACCAGTTTCGATTCAAGGGCCTGAAGAGCAGCTTGGAACGCCGCGGCCTTCTTGGCTGCGTTATAGAATGACAACACGTAGACATAGTAAAAGAGGTTGTAGCGGAGGAAAGGGTATTCAACCTGCATGAATAACGTCCCAATGCCGAACCCGCATGGACCGAGTGGCTTTCGTGTTTTCCAGTGATCGAGCAGGGACCTGACCGCCTTGTCGAGACGTCTGTCCTCATTAAGGAACGGAGTGAACCTGAACGCGTCCAAAACGCCGAGGGTCACGCCCGGATTCGACGCGTCGGTTGTTGGACTCCGGCGAAGTTTAACTCTATTGCAACGCCACCCGCCGTCGTCATGCTGTACCTCGAACAGGTGGTCAAACGTCCGTTTGAGTCTGCGGTCTGCTGCATACCCGAGCCGGCCCAGAACGCTGGCAGCGGAGGCGGTATGACACGGATAGACTGCACCCTTGGGTGCGGGCCTGAACCGCCCATCCTCTCGCAAGGAACCGAGGATTCGCTCCGCGGCTCCCTTCAATGCCGGGTCGGAGCGTTTGAC
>JBHHXS010000168.1:0-7978 GCA_046757145.1 Phycisphaerae bacterium
CAAGATCGAAGCATCACGGGCACGCTGGCGTCGCGTCGGGAGGCGGCGTGCGCCCTGGTCGACATCTTCGGCTGCGTCGCAGTGCTTAAAGGCCACAGGACGATCGTTACCGATGGTGCGCGCTTGTACGTCAATGAGACCGGGAACGCAGGCATGGCTACGGGGGGGACGGGCGACTGCCTCACGGGCGTCATCGCTGCGATGGCAGCACAACGCATGCCTGCGTTGGAAGCCGCAATCCTCAGCGTTTACATACATGGTCTTGCGGGGGATTACGCGGCAGAGGAGCTGGGCAGGCGGTCGATGACCGCAGTCGACCTCATCGAATACCTACCTGAAGCCTTCTGCGACCACGAGCTGTCCGCAGCGGAGTAGCCCAGCGGCGTCCCGCGTGATTATCGGGCCACAGGACTCTTCCGACGAGTCGGTATCTAACCGGGCGAGATTCGTCTCTTCCTCGCACGCTTTGCAGTCCAGGATGCAGGTGAAGTTGTCGATATTCGTGTGTCGTGCAGTACGGGCTTAATCCTGGCTCGCCCAGCGAGACAGCGGTGGGGGACATATTCAGTGAATTGCAGCAGTGACCGTCAAGCGGGCATCCGCGAGGACCTGCGCGGACTTTTCGAGCAGGCGAAGATGCCGAGCAACCCGGCATTGGCCTCGCAAATCCTCATGCTTTCGAAAGACTCGAGGTCCAGCGCCGAAGATTTTGGGGCGTTGATTCGGACTGACCCTGCGCTCTATTCGCGTCTGATCAAGACGGCGAATTCGCCGGTGTACGGACAGCGTGAACCGGTCACCACGTGTGAGCGAGCGATCATGGTGTTGGGGCTCAACCGTGTGAAGACCGTTTCTTTGGGGTTTCAGCTGATTACGCATTTGGATCGATTGGGCGGCAGCCCGTTCGACATGAGCAAGTTCTGGCAGCAGTCGTTGCTCCGCGCATGCCTTGCTCGAGCGATTGCCCGACAGGTGGTAGCGGGCCGGAGAGAGGAGGCGTTCCTAATAGGCCTTCTTCTGGATTGCGGAGTTCCACTTCTAGTTCAGATAGACGGCAGCTGCTATGCCAACCTGCATCGCTCCAAGCTTTCGCCGGTGGCGTTTTACGCGGTGGAGAGGGAGACGTTCTCGCGGACTCATGTAGATGCGATAGCAGCGATGGCTGCGGAATGGCAGTTGCCGGAGTTGATTGCCACGCCATTGACGCGGCACCATCAGCGGATGCAGGTCGGCGACAACGGCTCGGAGCTGGAGCGTCTCACGGCCATAAGCCATTTCGTGGGTAGCCTGTGCTTTGCAGGCGACCTCAAGGTTGATCCTGAAGAGAAGAGCCTTCAACAATTCGGGGTTGAGGTTCTGGGGCTGGATGAAGCGGGTTGGGCCGTGGCACGTGAATTGGCAGAGGATGAATACAGGCACGTATCGGCCGTCTACTCCGACATTCTTCCGGAAGAGATCGACGTTGCACACCTTCTCGGAGAGGCCAATGAGCAACTCGCTCGCGTCGCGCACGACGTCGATCAGCGCCTGGTTGACATCGAGTCTGAGCGTGACTCGATACAGGAAGAACAACGGCGCCTTACCAGCGCTCTGCGGGAATACCGCGAACGTGCTGCTGCCGATCCGCTGACCAGCGTGCTCAACCGGGGAGCACTTACCGACGCCGCGCGCAAAGCGATAAAGCGCAGTCGTGATGATGCCGTCCCCGTCGGTGTTTTGTTTGTCGATCTTGACAACTTCAAGATGCTCAATGACACCTGTGGGCACAAGTTTGGAGATACGGTCTTAAAGGCGGTGGCTGCCTGCTTGGACCGCCGGATCGGACGACATGGGATCGTCGGCCGATACGGAGGCGAGGAGTTCGCGGGGATTGTGCAGGGGCTCTCTGCAGACGCCACCCGTGCTCTAGTGGAGGACGTCACCCGAGGCGTCCGGGCTATCGACGTTCCCGCTTCCGACGGTTGCCCATGCAAGGTCACCTGCAGCGTCGGGGGAATCTGGTGGGACCGTGTAGAGGCGGCTTCAGCGGATGACCTGTTCGCCGCTGCGGACAGGCTGATGTACAAGGCGAAGCGCGCGGGCAAGGATCGCTGGTGCTTCGAGGCGGTCCACAACGCTTGTTCGGTGGAAGCCACGGCGGTGCAGGCGGGCTATGAGCTCGACATCGACGCAATACCGACAGGGTCGGACAGCGGGACGGCAGGGGGCACCGAGCTCGACAGGCTGCTTTCAGCGGCCGAGGCGTTGAACTCCGCCAAAGAGGGAGAGTTCTCCGGGTTCCGGAAGCAGAGACGACAGCAGCTTGTGACCCCCTGTACCCTTCACTATTTCACCGATACAAGCTCTGAGACGCACGCGGTGCAGGCGGTCACGCGCAACGTGTCTACGGGAGGCATAGGACTTCTTGTCGTCCAACCGATGGTGCGTGGTGAGGCGGTCGAAGTTGCCCTGAACAGAGACTCCGCGGAACTCTTCCTCGCGGGGTTGGTCGCCTTCTGTCGGCACATCGAGGGGACCATCCATGAAGTTGGAGTCCAGTTTGTTGCCCATTCCGTGACACCCATCATCTCCGGCGACGGATCCGAGGCACTCGAGCAGCATGATTGGGTGGCTCGCGCCGTTCGAGCCAAGCGGGAAGGGAAGCTGGAAACTCAACCGCCTTAGGGGGGCATCTAGCCGGTTTCGCGCGTGCCTACAGCCGGGTCGAGAAGAGCATAATCGCGTGCTGCGCTAAGGGTCCACCACAACGAGAACGCCCCCCTGCGATCCCCCCTTCGGAAGGGGGGGGGGACGGCCAATGATCACTACGAGCGATGGGTGGGGCGCTGGCCAGGTACTCACGGGGGGAGCGTACGCAGAGGGGATGAGCACTCAAAGAGGCCGAACGACCTTTGCCGGAGGCAGCAGTCGGCGGACGTCCGTGTGCCGAAGCCTGCGGTTGAGATTATCGGTGCGTCGTCACGCCGGCGGTGTTTAACAAGGCATCAAAGCGGTTGGCATACATCGTCCGAGAAGAAGCGCAGTTTGCCAACCCAACGCGATGAGCGAGATTGGGGCGACTTACGCTGATATTGACACCTGGCTTGACCGATATGCACATCATGCTTCTCCACCGCCGGGGTGGGTGAATAACTGGTTTTTGCGGCGAGTCGGCATGGGTGCGCCAAGAGCTGATGCCGCATGGATGACTCTAGCGCGGAGAACGAGGATGACAACGTACACGCGAATCCATAAGGCATTCACGCTTGTGGAAGTTCTGATCGTGGTGGTAGTGCTGGGTATTCTGGCAGCGGTGGTGATCCCCCAGTTCACCGACGCCAGCAGCGACGCCAAGCTTAGCTCTTTGGAGACTGACCTGGCTACGATACGGACGCAGCTCCAGCTCTATAAGCTTCAGCACAACGACAATTGGCCTGCACTGGCGACGTTCACCAATCAGATGACGCTTTCCAGCAAGGCCGACGGCACAACCGCGGCGATTGGGACGGCGGGGTACCCCTACGGCCCGTACCTGCAGACCATTCCAAACAACCCCTTCACCGACACGAATACGGTGTCCGCCGGGGCGGCAGATACGAGCGCCTGGTACTACGACGAGAACACGGGCACGTTCCGGCCTAACGATACGGCGCACTTGAGCTACTAACCGCCGCTGGTCGCCTAAGGATAATGCGCTCGCGCTCTTCGTGGGCGCAGGGAATCTCTTGCGCGATGCGACTACTTAGGCACAGGGCAGGTCCGATCGCGATTGACTTCGGCTCGTACGCGTTACGGGTCATGCAGCTCACAAGAGGCAAGGAGCGGACGGAGGTGCTCGCAGCTGCGTGCAAAGTTTACTCCTCCCCCGTTCAGCAGATTGAGCACTGCCACGGGGAGATCGTCGAGACACTGCGGGGACTGCTGCGGGCGGAGAAGTTCATCGGGAGGCGGGTCGTAAGCGCTCTTGGAGAGCGGGAGCTTGCGGCTAAGAACATCCGCCTCCCGGAGATGCCTGAGGCGGAACTTGCCTCGGCTGTCCACTTTGAGGCGGCTGATCGAGTCGCGAAGATGGGCGAGGATGCGGAGATCCGGTTCATCCCAGCCGGCTCCGTGTCCGGTGGTACTGCACCACAACAAGAGGTCATCGTTCTCGCGGCAGAGGCGGGGTCTGTCCGTCAGTACCTGGAGATACTGGCCGAGGTCGGCCTGGAGTCCGCAGGCATTGACGCAGCCTGCTGCGCCACGTTCAGGCCATTCGAACGCTACCTGCGACGCTCGGAGGATCAGAACCAGGTCAACGTTTTCGTGGACGTGGGATGGTCCTCGACGCGAATAGTCATAACCCGAGGAAGTCAGATCGTGTTCACGCGGTCATTTGAGGTAGGAGGTGCGGCATTCGATCGGCTGGTCGCTCATGATCTTTCACTTGATGCAGCAGCGGCAAGGAAGCTTCGCATGCGGGTAGCCGCTGCGTCCTCGGAGGCGGGTGCACCCGATGGTGAGATCGACGCGCGGAGCATCGCCGCCGTCGACGCTGCTGTACGCCCAGGCTGGGACAAGCTCGGTAAGGAGATCGGTCTGTGCTTGAGGTACTATGCGGTAACGTTCCGCGAGGCACGCCCCGATGCCGTTACCTGCGTTGGGGGCGAATCACTTAACACACGTTATCTCGAGCACCTGTCGGAAGTCACTGGATTGCGGTGCAGTGTCGGCTACCCGCTGCGCGACATCACGCGTGCGGGCGGTCGGCCGGCCTTACGCGGCGCGGGACCGAAGGCGGACTGGACGACCGCATTGGGTTTAGCGATGAAGCCGCTGCGAAGCACCGTCAGGAAGGTCAGTTGATCATGAGGGAGATCGATTTCAGACCGGAGCACTACCGGACAATCCGAAGCCGAAAGCGCAACATGGTGATCCGCGCCGCGCTGCTGACGGTTCTCGCGGTGGAACTGGGTCTTGGGTCGGTTGGTACGTATGCCCAGAAGGCCGCAACCCGCCGCGATATGGATGAGCTGCGGGTTGATCTTGTGAAGCAAGCGGGAGTTCTGCGTGGCCTCGATGTGTTGCTTGTTGACCTTGACGAGCTTCAGACGAAGCGACGGCTGCTATCCGATGTCATCGGCGGTGCCCCGGTGCATTGCGTGCTGGCGGAACTCTCTCGCCTGTTGCCTGACGACCTCGTGCTGACCGAGGTCCATATCGTCCAACGGCGTGGCATCAGGGGCGCTGAAGCGGTTGCGGAGGTTGACTCAGAGTCGACGGCGCCGCGCGAGATCGACGAGGCAGGTGCTTTGGAGATGTTGGGGTTTGGCGCCTCGGATGCGAAGGTCGGCCGGTTCATGGCTAGCATGGCTGGTTCTGAGCTGTTCAGCGATGTGAGCCTGCACTACTCAAAGTCCGTGACGTTGGAAGGCGTCACTGTGCAGGAGTTCAGGGTAACAGGTACGTTTCCACAGTTTGAGTAGCGCGGATGAAAGCCCGCTGGGACAGCTATATTGTGATGAGCATCGGGGTGGGCATGACGATGGCGTTCTGCATAATGCTGTTCGGCCCTCAGCGTCGCGACCTCGCTGCGTTGCGCGCTTCAGCGCAGACGATGCGAGATCAGCTGGCCCGCGGGGCCGCCTCTATCGCCCGGCTGTCCAACATCAAGGACGAGCTTCGTCAGGCGGATCGCCTGGTGGCTGACTATCGGGCCCGCATCACCCCGACTCCGGACCTGGGCCCGTTCGTTGAAGAGGTGTCGGACATAGCGTCGCGCCTGGGACTTCGGGCTCGCAGGATCGTCCCGCTGGCGCCGGAGGCGCAGGGCTCGATCGCCGTCCAGCCGATCAAGATCAGCTTCGAGTCCGCCTTCGCCGAGAGCTTCGGCTTTCTACGGGAAATCGAAGGTCTGACGCGGGCCGTGCAGGTGACCGAGCTGCTCGTGGAGCGTGTCCAATCTGATGCAGTGTTCCCTAGGAGAGGCGAGCTAAGGACCGAGTTGACCGTGCGTATCTTCTACGAGGCGAGCTGAGCGGGATCATGCGTGTTAGCCAATCACAAATCCGCGCAGCCCTGACGCTGCAGTGCAAGGCGTCGCCGTGCAAGACGGCACTGCTGGCGTGTCTTGCGCTTGTGTTGCTCTTGTTGCTGGCGCGCCAGTTAATCGGGGGTCCGGATAGGGCATCAGCGGCAGTGGTCCACAGTACGGAACAGGTCGCAACAGTGCCGCCACCAAAGCCCGTACCCCAAACCAAGTGCCGGCCGCGTCCACCGCTCCCGAGCGTACCGGAGATGCCGGTACGGAACATCTTCGAGTGGGAATGGACGACCAACGTGCGAAAGGCCTCGTCGATTGTCGCGGGCGGGCACAGCGATGACGGCGGCGGAGTGCAAGACCCCGATCCTGCTCTCGTGTTGGAGCTGACGCTGAATGAACGAGACCCGGATGGCGGGGTCCGGTGCTGCGCCGTGATCGGCGGAAGAAGAGTGCGAGCCGGAGATACGATCGGTGGGTTCGTCGTTGAGTCCATCGATCCCGGGGTGGTGGTTCTTAGCGGGCGAGGGAACGAGCGGGTCATATTGCGAATGGATTGACGCGCGGACGACTGGAGGAGACCAACCGATGGCCACGTCGCCTCGGTGGGGCAGACAACTTAGATTTGCTGCGGTTGCCCTGGTAGCAACGGCGACCCACCAGCCGTGGGGTTACGGTGGTGAGACGGGGACGAATCGCTCCGGCGGGCCGGTGCAGGTCGTGTCAAATCGGCGCCCAGGGGAGGGTGTCGATCTTGCAGTGGCCGACCCGCTGCAAAAGGTACCCGGTGCGCTGCAACCCTCAGTCGTCCTGGAGCGGGGATTGGAAGAGGTCCCCTTAGGGGAGGAGCGCGGCGTGGGGTCCATACGGGTGTCCAAGGCGGGGGCGGTAGAAATGCATGTCGCCAATCTCCCGCTGTCTACGGTGTTGGAGACGCTGTCGATGCAAAGTCATCGCAACATCGTAGCTACGCCCAACGTTGCGGGAACGGTGACCGCCCATCTGTACAAGGTAACGTTTGAGGAGGCACTGCGTGCTATTCTCGCGGCGAATGGGGCAGGGTATCGCGAGGAGGGGAATTTTGTGTTCGTGTACACGAATGCCGAACTCGCTGAGATCATCGCCCAAGAGACGCCTCTGGTGACCCGCATATTCCCGCTCCATTTCTGTACATCACGGGATGCGTTGACGGTGGTAACCCCGATGCTGAGCAAGTCGGGCACGGCGGTCGCCGCCCCGCAGGCGATGCGGGGATTAAAGAGCCTGGCGAATGATGCCGGCAGCGACGACATGGCCCAGCGCAACTACATCGCCGTACGGGACCGGCCTGATGTTCTAGACGCCGTCGAGAAGACGCTGCAAGAGTTGGACGTGCCCCCTGCACAGGTGCTCGTCGAGGCGACCATCCTTGCGGTGACGCTCGACGATGAGAACGCACTTGGAGTGGACTTCACGGTTGTCGGCGGTGTTGATCTTGAGTTGCTCGGTGCCATCTCAAACGCGGTGACTGATCTAAGTCTCGGTGAGCTGCCGATCGATCGGCTTGAGCGATTCAACGCCAACGTTTCGACCGACATGAGCGGCGAGGTCCCCGATGGAGGGTTGACCGTCGGGGTCATCAAAGACCATGTCGGAGTCTTCGTCCGGGCGCTGGAATCGATCACCGACACGGTGGTCCTCGCGAATCCGAAGGTGTTGGCTCTGAATAGACAACGAGCGCACGTAATAGTGGGACGCCGCGACGGCTACCTCACAACCACGGTGACCGAGACCCAGGCGATTCAGAACATCGAATACCTGGAAACCGGGACGCAGTTGATCTTCCGCCCGTTCATAGGGGACAACGGCACGGTGCGACTGGAGCTGCACCCCGAGGACAGCGTGGGGGCGGTCACGAACGGCCTTCCCTCGGAACAGACAACGGAGGTGACCACCAACGTCGTGGTGCAGGACGGGCAGACGGTTCTTATCGGAGGTCTG
>JBHHXS010000169.1:0-7942 GCA_046757145.1 Phycisphaerae bacterium
CGTCCGAGCTCAGTCGGTAATGGAGGACCGATGCGACGCATCGCCGTGATCAACCAAAAGGGTGGGGTCGGGAAGACAACCACTGTGGCGAATCTCGGCACGGCCGTGGCATCTGCCGGCCGCAGAGTCCTGCTGATCGACCTCGATCCACAGGCTCATCTCTCGCTTCACCTGGGTATCGAACTAGGGGACGAGCAGCCCAGCGCCTACGACGTACTCACCTCCTCCACGCCTATCAGTGACGTTGCACTCCACATTCGCGACAATGTGACGTTGGTCCCCGCAGACATCGACCTGGCTGCTGCGGAAGCCGAGCTCGTGAGCATCATGGGCAGGGAGATGATATTGCGGGAGGCCGTAGACGCCGTCGAACTTAGCCACGACGTGCTGCTCATCGACTGCCCTCCCTCACTGGGCGTGCTCACGATAAACGCCCTTGCTGCAGCAGAGGAGGTATTAATCCCGCTACAGGCGCATTTCTTCGCGCTGCAGGGCGTCAGCAAGCTCCTCGACACGGTTATGTTGGTCCGCCAGCGGATCAACCCCCGTTTGAAAGTGGCAGGGTTTGTACTCTGCATGCACGACGCCACAACACGCCTGGCGGGTGAGGTTATCGCAGACCTCACGCGCTTCCTCGAAGGCGTGCGTGGTCAGTCCATCCCGTGGGCGGACGCCTGTATTTACACGTCGCGCATCCGCCGCAACATCAAGCTGGCGGAATCATCCAGCTTCGGACAAACCGTGTTCGACTACGCTCCGCGCAGCCACGGCGCAGCCGATTACGCCGACCTCGCGCGCGAGATCTTTGACAGCGTTGGCCTCGGATCCCCAAGCCTGACGCCGCCGACGCTCGCGGGCAGCCTGTCACAGGGGGCTCGTACGTCCCAACCCCGTTCGATGATCGGCACATGTCGCCCTGTGGTCTCTTCGCGGGACGTCGCATGGCCGTCAGAGCCCGCCCGTGATCCGGTAGAGCCTGCACATGACGAGGTGTCACCGCCGCCGGCGCCGGCGCCCCCTGCACCACCAGCCGAGCCGGCTCCGGCAACGGCGCCCTCTGAAACGGAGCAACAAGCCGCAATCCCCAATTCGCAATCTACAGCCGACGACTACTATGAGTCCGACGCTGACGCCTCCCCCTACGTCTGTCGACCTCAGGCCGCGCCCGGACCAGAAGGGACAGATGCCGCCCCGTAGCGGACACCGGCGAGCGCTGTGGAGTCTTATCCTGTTAGTAGGGTATTGGGTGCTGCTGTTCGCGGCGACCCACATGCCGCTTGGCGACGAAGCCGGCTTGCCTTGGAGCGGCGCCGACAAAATCATCCACATGGTGCTCTATTGCGTGCTCGCGGTGCTGGGCATTCGTTACCTGCGGGCGCTGGGGCCCGGTTGCACCCGCGTGAAGTTGCTTGGATGGGCGGGGGTATGCATCACGTACGCAGGCGTTGACGAATGGCTACAGCGATTTGTGGGGCGGACCCCAAGTTTTTGGGATTGGTCAGCGGATGTAGCCGGCGTTGCCGCAGCTACCTTGATGCACGTCGTCATGAAGCCTCCACCTAGACCCGATTTGTAACGTTTCTTTCACTTCCCCTCGGGAACGGCGGATTCGCCACGCCATATGTGCGCGCGTATGATACAATAACACCAGCATGTGTATGGATACGCCGTTGGCGCATTCTGAAGCCAGGAAAGCCGGGATGGCCAAAAAACGCACCGTTGTTGTTGTTGTCGAAGATGAGGATGCAATCAGGCGGGGCATCGTTGATGCTCTGGGCGTAGCTGGGTACGCAACAGCAGAGGCCGCCGACGGCGAGGCCGGACTGAAAGAAGCGTTGAGGGCTGGTGTCGACCTCGTGCTGCTTGATCTTCTGCTGCCCAAGATGGACGGGTTCCAGGTGCTCGAGCAATTGCGCCTGACCAGACCGGCGCTTCCTGTGGTTATTCTTACCGCTCGTGGATCGGAGGATGACCGGGTGCGGGGGCTTCGCGGGGGTGCGGACGACTACGTGGTCAAGCCGTTTTCAGCCCGGGAGCTACTTGCCCGCGTGGAGGCCGTCTTGCGCCGCAGCCCCGAACGAGCCACCCCTGTGATCCGCATCCGCGGTGGGGACACTATCGTCGATTGCGCACGTCGTGAGATCATCCGCGGTGACAGCGAGCGAATCGTTCTTTCGGAGATGGAGGCGACCCTCTTGGAGCGCTTAGCCGGGCACGCCGGGAGGGCAGTCTCCAGGGAAGAACTGCTCTCATGTGTCTGGGGAATCCGCGATGGGGGCGTCGAGACGCGGGCCGTCGACATGCATATCACACGTCTACGACATAAGCTCTCTGGACAAGGCGATCAAGGTGATCAAGGCATCGAATGGATCACCACCGTGCGTGGGAAGGGGTATATGCTGGGGACCAAGCTGGAAGTCACTGCGGGCGCCGGCTCTGTGGAGGGCGGATCGTGAGGGGGTTTCGTCGGGGCCGATGGGCGGCGGTTGCGGGCTTCGTGCTCGTCTTTGCCGTCGTACTGGGTGGCATGAGCTGGGCTACAGCATCCACGTGGCAGCTCGCGAAGATCAACGTCGAGCGCGAGCACCACAGCAAGATCAGCAAAGCCGTTCTGCTCATGGACACCTACATGAGCAGCATCCTTGGCGAGCAGATGGGGTATCCGTTCACCGACTATATGCCGTACTACACCGACGAACCCGTCAAGGTGTGGCTCGGTAAGTCAGAGGTGGAGGCAGATCGCGTTGTCCTCAGATCGCCCATCGTCAAGGCCGGGAAGCGACACGAGTGGATCAGCGTCTATTTCCAGGTAGATGAAGCGGGCAACTGGTCGTCGCCCGAGTATCCGTGTCATTGCCAGGCCTTCGAGGGACCGCTGGCAGCACAGCCTGCCTGCTCTTGTGCCCATGCGTCGCTCGAGTGGCTTGCAAGGGCTCTGCCGGTGGCGGATCTGGGGGAACGGACAGCTAGAGCCAGACTGCGTGATATCGCAGTGCACACCTCGGGCGACCGCTCGACGCACGTACAGAACGCCAGGCCAAAAGCCCCTGCGATGGATGCTGAGGCCTCTCGTCCTCACGCGCCCCGTGCCGAATACCATCGCCGGATGCAACGCAAGCGGGCTGCGCAAATGCGATCTCTTCCGCCCACACAGTGTGTCAAACCCGAGGGCGAAACTGACAACATCGCCGATATCGTCACGGGCGATCGTGACTTTGCGGATTCGAGCGAGCTGGCCTCGGTGGGAATCGACGAGGAGGAATGGGCGAGCTTTTGGCTTTGGGATACCGACGGCGAGCCCCCGAAGCTGGCTTTTGTGCGCACGGGCACCTGGGATGCCCAACTCGTGTATCAGGGGTTCATTGCCGACTGGAGCCTTCTCAAGTCCGAACTGCTCGGTGAAATCACCCACATATTCACCGACGCAGACTTGGAGCCGGTGCCGGGCGATGCCCCGCCAACACCGGAAGTCAGCGAATTCACCATGAACACCATCCCAGTTCGGCTGAGCATTCCGGACCTCTCAGCAAGTACCACGACCGGGCATGCCTGGAAGGCTGTCGGCAGCGTCCTGATGATAACCTGGATGGCGGCGGCGGCGGTGCTGGCCGTTGCAGGCCTCGGCTTTCGCAATCTCATCGCCTTGACTGAGCGGCGCATGCAGTTTGCCTATGCCGTCACCCATGAGCTGCGCACCCCTTTGACCACTTTCCGGCTCTATTCCGACATGCTTTCGGCGGGTCTCGTACCCAGCGAGTCGAGGCAGGAATACCTGGATACGCTCAACAGGGAATCGCTGCGCCTTTCCAACCTCGTCGAGGGCGTGCTCGAGTACGCACGCCTGGAGAACCATAAGGTCGCTTTGAATCCCGTAGCTGTCGACGCCGGGTCCCTCCTCAAAGGCATCGCCGAAGGATTCGAGAAGCGCTGTAAGGAATGCGGCATCGAGCCGCGCATGCACAACGCAGTCACCAATGGGACACCGTTGAGAACCGACGTCGATGTGGTTAATAGGATCACGGGTGTGCTGATCAATAATGCGTGCCGTCATACGCAGGGCGCTGAATCGCCTGTGGTGGTGGTCAGCTTGGCCCAGGATAACGGTCGTATACATCTCGACGTCATCGATTCCGGGTCGGGGATCGACCACCGCGATGCACGCACGATCTTCAAGCCCTTCCGCCGGGGCCATAGGGCAGACTCCACAGCACAGGGCGGCATCGGGCTCGGACTGGCTCTTGCCCGTAGCTGGGCGAGGCTCCTCGGTGGACAACTCGACCTTATAGCCCGACACCATCGAGAGCTGGGCGGTGCCCATTTCCGGCTGACCATTCCCGCTGAATCGTGAACATGTAGTACGGCATACCCGCAGGCACCTCAGTTCATTTCCGTTGCCACAGGGGAAGGACGGACGCAGGCAACACGACGCAGCCGGACTGCAGGCGCCGTAGTCCCGTATCACGCGACCACGCGCGCGGTACCCCTCCTGCTGGTGCGGATATCACGGGCGGGGCTGTGCGGAGAGTCTCCGGCGGATGGCGTCGATGAACGCGGGCGTCGTGCCGCAACACCCTCCCACTATGCTAGCCCCTGCATCAACGAGGCGCATTACCTGATTCGCATACTCCTCGGGCTGCATGTCGTAGACGACGTGACCATGTCGTACCTCCGGCAGCCCTGCATTTGCCTTGACCCACACCGGGCGTGCGGTTGCCGCCCGCAGCATCGCTGCAACCTTGATATAGTTGTCTATTCCTACGCCACAGTTGCAGCCCACGATGTCCGCGCCGGCGCTGGTCAAGGCTTCGACGGCCTGCTGCGGCGTTACACCCATCATAGTGCGGGTCCCGTCCCCGCCCGAATCGAAGGTCATCGAACCCACGGCCAACAGGCCGGTGGCTTTGGCGGCGCGGACCGCGGCAGCGGCTTCGATCAGGTCGAACATCGTCTCGACAACTAGGCCCTCCACACCTCCTTGGGCAAGCGCATCTGCCTGCTCCTTGAAAGCCTCGAAGAGTTCGTCTTCCGAAACTTCGTCCGTAACAACCATTTTCCCGCTGGGGCCTATTGAACCGAATACCCAGGCGCGGCCGCCGGCAGCACGCTTGCTGATCTCCGCTCCGGCACGGTTGATTGCGCATACTTGCTCCGAGCAACCGTGCTTTTCGAGCACAAAGCGATTCGCCCCGAAAGTGTTAGTCAATATGATATGAGATCCGGAGGTGACGTACGAACGCGCGACGCGCTCCACGGAATCGGGAGAGTCGACGTTCCACCGTTCTCGGCAAAACCCCGGCGGACAGCCGAGCGTGTCAAGCTCAGTGCCCCACGCGCCGTCGGCCAGCGTAACCCCGTTCGCGAACTCATCGGCGAGAAGTACCGTCACGATCCGCTGACCCTCCCGAGTAAGTACCGCATTGCCAAGCACCATGGCTCCAGGCACGATGCGAGCCACCATGCGTATTCTAGACGATCGTGCGCGACTACGCGCCTTTTTTCCCCACGCGGTAGCGCAAGCGACCGATGCGTTAGCCCCGGGCGTGCACCTGGAGATCGGATCCGCGGCGCGGAATCGCGCATGGTCGTTTAGCGTTCTTGCCATGCACTGCCTGCCGAACGGTAATGATGCGCCGCCCGCGTGGTGGGAGCTGCGTCATTGTGATACGAGCCAATGGCTTGCCCGCGTGGAGCCACCTGCGGTTGTCGGCACAAATCGTGTACTATACACGAGAGAATCGTTGGCAAGGTAGATGGATCGTATGTACGGATTGACCAGACCGGCGCGTTGCGTGTTGGGCGGGGCGCTGTGGGTAGCCGCCCTCGCAGCCATCGGTACGTCACTTCACGTCGTGCGCGCACGAACCGCCCGTGCCGTCGAACATCTCATCTTGCGATCCACGTCCGGCGTAGATCTGAAAGCTGGAGACCTGGTATTCCTGGGGCTCGATCGGGGCCTCGTCCACGCGGGTGAGGTCAGCGGTGTAACTGCAGACGGACAGACCATCGCGCTGGCGATCGACCCCGGTGCCTTCGCCACACTGAACGAGTCGACCCGGGCAACGTATTGGCAAACACCTCTCTCAGCGGAACGGGCGATCGACGCGCTGCTCCCGCCGACGATTCAAAGGCAGGCAGCGGAGCAAATTGCCGCTGATTGGCGCGAACACGACGATGCCCTCGCGGCGGCGTGGGCGCCCGTGGTTGCGGAACTGCTTAGCGCGTATCTTCAAGCCGTCGCTGAGGACGTAGAAGCATCTGTCAAACGGCACGAAGGTGAACTATGGTCTATAAGCAAGGCGCACGGCAGGCTCATAGCCGCGGAGTGGCCCGAGATTCAGCGCAGGGTTCAACCCATCCTCGAGCGCCATTTGACCCCCGTCCTAAGTCGCCTCCTGAGCGACGCCCTGCTCGACGCACCCAAAGTCAGCATCGCCTGGAACATCGCCCGTGGAAGGAATGCGGAGGCCTATCAGGCGATGCTCGACTGGCTGACAGAGTATCTCGCGAACATGCCCGAGAACGACAAGGCAGAACTGAGCGCAGCGGCAATCGCGGCATGGGAGGCGGGCAAGGAGGACGTTATACTTACGCGACTCTTATCTAGCATCGGTGTTCGCATCTTGGAGGACGAAAGACTACGCGAGGTGCTGCTGGATGTCTACCGCGAGAGCGTTTCGCGGAATCCACGAACACACCATTTCATCCGCACAAAGGTGCTGCAATCGGCCGAACTCCGCACCCAGGTGTACGCGTTCATCGAGCTGTTCGCGCCGACGGCGCGAAAGGTCGCCGCTCTGTGCCTCTTCGACGAGGACGGCGCAACACGCCCCGAAGTGGTCCATCTGGTACGGTCCGTAGCGTTGGGGCGGGAGGTCTGCTGGGTGACGCTCGACACGCCTGACGCCGACGCTCCACCGCTGCCGCGGGAAGGTGCGTCGCTGGCACTATCTCCAGGTGTCGAACCATGAGCCCATCCCACTCGCGACAGGTCGCCCTCTCCGTCCAAGGCCTGACGGTCACGCTGCCTACCGGCAGGCGCTTGTTCGATGTGGCAGACATCGAGATTCATACCGGAGAACTGGTGCTTCTGGTCGGGCCGAGCGGCTCGGGCAAAACAACGCTTCTGCGGCTTATCGCGGAGCTTGACGAACCGGGCGAATACGCGCTGCAGGTCAGCGGGCGCATCGTAGTCGCGGGCCGCTACGCTGCCGTACGGGCTGATGGGCGTATCGGGTTGGTCTTTCAGAACCATGCCCTGTTCGATGAACTGTCGGCAGTCGACAACGTTCAGTTTGCGTTGGATCATCGGGTGCACGGGCAACCGCGCGAGACAAAGGAGGCTGAAACGATCCTCCGACGCATGGGCGTACCAGTGCCTGGGAAGATCTCGGAGCTAAGTGGCGGGGAACGTCAGCGCGTAGCGGTGGCCCGCACGCTGGCGCAGGATCCGCCGATTCTCATGTTCGATGAGCCCACCACCGGGCTCGACCCCGTGCGCGCCCGCGAGGTCGCTGACGAGATCACTCGGACCCACAAGAGCGTTCGGAAGACGGTGATCGTCGTAACTCACGACTACAAGTCGTTTCTGCCGTATAAACCACGCTTTATTCTGCTGGACAGCAATACGGGCAAGCTGCGCACCGTGGACGAGGCTCAACTCGACGCGGAGTTCGAGGCCCAAGCAAAAGCGGACATCACCACGTGGCCCGCCGCCGGCCCCTCGGTTATCAGGGGTGCTTCGACGGCAGGCGCCGTTGCGTGGGTCGAATCGCCCGGACGGGTCCTATTAATGTTCCTAGCATCAGTCGTCGCCGTCACCTGCGGTTGGAGGCGACCCAAGTGGAAGATGCGCTACCTTTGGCACTACCTGCGCATGGTAGCGCTGGGGACAACGGCCTTGTACGTCGCTATTGCGGGCGTCATGCTGGGGTTCGTGTTCATC